>NZ_RZRK01000120.1:0-10646 GCF_003997835.1 Mesorhizobium sp. M7A.F.Ca.CA.004.12.1.1 | reverse complement strand
GCCTATGGCGTCCATGCACTGATCTCAGGCGAGGCGTCGGTCGAACCGGAGGATCCGGCCGAAGCGCTGTGGACCGCGGTGCGGCAACTGCCGGACAAGCAGCGCGACGCCGTGCTTTTGGTCTATGGCGAAGGATTGAGCCACGCGGCCGCCGCCGAGGCGATGGCGATCTCGGAGACGACGGTTTCCTGGCACATCCATGAAGCGAAGAAACGGCTGAAGACGCTGATGCGCGCGGCCGGGGAAGTGTGACCATGGTCGACGACAACGAACTCAACAGACTGCGCGATATCGCAGCACCGGCGCCCGCCAAGGATGCCAAGGCACGTGCCTTCGAGGCCGCCCTGCGCGCCTATGATCAGGAAAATATTTCTGCTGTCACCCAAGGATCGATTGGCGGGCTTCGTCTCACAGAGCGAGCACAAAAGCTCTGGAGCGAGATCATGCAAAAGAAACTCATTGCCACGCCGGCCCTTGCCGGGCTCGTCGCCCTGCCGATCGCCGGATACGCCACCTTCCATTTGCTGAGGGAACAGCCGCCCAAATTCGGCGGCGACGAGAAGATCACCGAGACGCTGGCCGACAAGCCGGCGACGGTGAAGCCGACGACCGCCGAGCCGAAGCCGGCTCGCGGCGAGTTGGAGAAGGACAAGAAGGCAGACGCGGATGTGGAAAGCCGCGGCGCGACCGATGCGCTTGTGGCGCCGGCCTCGCCGCAGAAATCCGAATCGACCGTTGCTGGCGGCGCGGCACAACAAAATGCGCTGGAGCGCGGTGTGCTGGCCGAGCCTGCGCCACCGGCACCGACAGGTGAATTCGCGCTGGATGGCGCTGCAAGTGTACCCAGCACCTCGCGAGCCCGCATGCCGGCCGAATCCAAGCTGATGGCGCCGCAGCAGCCGTCGATCTTGCCGGCCGACCAGATGCAGCCGCAACCGGAAAACCGCGACCGCATCGAGGATTTCAAGACCAACCCGGTGCATGCGGCACTCGAGGATCCGGTCTCGACCTTCTCGATCGACGTCGACACAGCCTCCTATTCCTTCGTGCGCGGCTCGCTGAAGCAGGGCACCCTGCCGCAGGCCGATACTGTTCGCGTCGAGGAGATGATCAACTACTTCCCCTATGACTGGAAGGGTCCGGAGTCGGCCTCGACACCATTCAACTCGACCGTCAGCGTCATGCCGACGCCGTGGAACACGCAGACCAGGCTGATGCATGTCGCCATCAAGGGTTTTGACGTCAAGCCGACCGAGCAGCCGAAGGCCAATCTGGTCTTCCTGATCGATGTCTCGGGCTCGATGGACGAGCCGGACAAGCTGCCGCTGCTCAAATCGGCATTTCGCCTGCTGGTCAGCCAGCTGAAGGCCGACGACACTATCTCGATCGTGACCTATGCCGGTGACGCCGGCACAGTGCTGGAGCCGACCAAGGCGTCCGAAAAGGACAAGATCCTCAGCGCCATCGACAATCTGACGCCCGGTGGCAGCACGGCCGGCGAGGCGGGCATCAAGGAAGCCTACAGGCTGGCGCAAAAATCCTTCGTCAAGGACGGCGTCAACCGCGTGATGCTTGCTACCGACGGCGACTTCAATGTCGGCCAGACCGATGACGACGACCTCAAGCGGCTGATCGAAAGCGAGCGCAAGACCGGCGTTTTCCTGTCGGTGTTCGGCTTCGGCCGCGGCAATCTGAACGACCAGATGATGCAAACCATTGCCCAGAACGGCAACGGCACCGCCGCCTATATTGATACGCTGGCCGAGGCTGAAAAGGTGCTGGTCGAGGATGCCTCGTCGACGCTGTTCACCATCGCAAAGGACGTGAAGATCCAGGTCGAGTTCAACCCGAACAAGGTCTCGGAATATCGCCTGATCGGCTACGAGACCCGCGCCTTGAACCGCGAGGATTTCAACAATGACCGCGTCGATGCCGGCGATATCGGTTCGGGCCACTCGGTCACCGCGATCTACGAGATCACGCCCAAGGGCAGTGGTGGCGAGCAGATCGACCAACTGCGTTATGGCCAGGCGTCGGTGGACAATGGCGGCGTCGCCAATGCGGACGAATATGCCTTCGTCAAGATCCGCTACAAGCTGCCGAATGAAGACGTCTCGAAGCTGATCACCACGCCGGTGACCTCGGCCAACGAGATCTCGTCCTTCGACCAGGCCAGCACCGACCAGCGCTTCTCCGTCGCGGTCGCCGCCTTCGGCCAGAAGCTGCGCGACGAGGATGCGACCGCGAAGTTCGGTTACGACAAGATCATGGAGATCGCCACTGCCGCTCGAGGGGCCGACCCGTTTGGGTACAGGGCCGAGTTCCTCTCGCTTGTGCGCCTTGCCTCTGCGCTGGGCGGTAACCGGTAAGTGGTGATGACGGCCGGTTTCTTTCAGATGGGATCGTTCTGATACGGGGGAACCGACCGCGGGCGGGTGAGGCAGGCCGGCGAGGGAAACCTTGCCGGCCTTTTTTCGCGGATTTTATGGGTCGTTAAATTGCGCGGCAATTCCGGTACCGGATGGCAACCCCCTCCTTGTTACGCAGGACAGGTGTACTGGGCTTGAGGGAGCCGAAATTGCAGATCAGGACTATCGCCAACTCGATACCCCCGGCGCCAGACGCCTCGGCGGTTTCATCGGCCCCATCATCGGAATCCAGGCGTGACAATGTCGCACAGGCGCGCCACACCGCCCTGTCGGCGCTGACCAACGACCGCTTCCGCATCATGCTGGAACAGATCACCGACCCCAGCGCTTCGGGCGCGCTGATGACGATGCGCGGCGACAATGTGGTCGACTTCAAGTCGGCGCAGTCGAGCTACGCCGACAACAGCGAATAACCGAAATCGATGAGGTCAGGCCCGGCTGCGGCGGCGCTCGCGGCGGGCTTCGCTGGTCTCGGCGGTGTTTTCCGTCGCGACCTGGTTGCGCATCGGACCAATGCGCTCGACGATCGCCGCAACCGTCGGACGATCCGACTTGGTGTGCGCGTCGAGCGCCTTGCGCATGGCGGCAAGGTGCTGGAACGAGGTGCCGCAGCAGCCGCCGATAATCTTGGCGCCGCCATCGACGGCGAGGCGCACATAATCGGCCATCAGTTCGGGCGTGCCGGAATAATGGATTTCGGTGCCGCGGAATTCGGGAATGCCGCAATTACCTTTGACGATCACCGTCGCCTCCGGCTTCGCCTCGGTCATGTCGAGCAGCGAGGCCAGGATGTCGGACGCGCCAACGCCGCAATTGGCGCCAACGCCGAGCGGCGCCTGCGACAGCCCGTCGGTGACGCCGTGGATATCCCTGGGCAGCAGGCCCATCATGGTGCGGCCGGCAGTGTCGAAGGAACCGGTATAGGTGTAGGGCAGGCCGACGCGGATAGCAGCCTCGGCGGCGGCCCGGATCTCGTCTGGAGCCGACATCGTCTCGATCCAGGCGACTTCGGCGCCGCCTTCCTTGAGGCCCTCGATCTGCTCGGCGAAGGCGTCGACTGCCTCGTCATAGGTCATGGCGCCCAGCGGCACCAGCAATTCGCCGGTCGGGCCGACCGAACCGGCGACGATCACCTTGCGGCCGGCCTTGCCGGCGACCGCACGCGCAAGCTCAGCGGCGCGTTTGTTCAACGCGTGCACGCGATCCTGCGCATGGTGCAGCTTCAAGCGGTGACGGGTGCCGCCGAACGAGTTGGTGAGGATGATGTCGGCGCCGGCATCGACGAAATTCTGATGCAGGCTGGTGATGGTGTCGGGCGCCGTCTCGTTGAGCAGCTCTGGCGCCTCGCCCGCCTCCAGCCCCATGGCGAACAGGTTTGTGCCGGTGGCGCCATCGGCCAGCAGCACGCCCTTTTCAGCCAGCAGCTCATCGATCGGGTTCGTGGTCGTCATCGGATTGGCTTTCATGTTTCGAATTCGAATAATGATATAAAGAAGTCTTTATGTGTAGTCAATGATTTTGCCGCGACCGCTCGGCCAGATGGTGCCCTTTCCTCACGATCCGGGGGTGATCTCGACGTGGATCTCGGTGCAGATGCCGCCATTGGTCGGGTGATGGTCGACCGAGCAAGCGGTGACCACCAGCAGGAGGTCCTGTTCGGCGCGCAACGTCACATAGCCGCCCGGCGGGTTGATCGACGCGGAAACCACCAGCCGACCGTCGGGTTCCGGCAAGGAGTTCTGAAAGAGATCGACCGGATCGGGGGCGAAAGGCAGCGATATGCCCTCTGTGGCCAGCGCCTGCATCAGATTGTCCCGGCAGTTCGGATGATTGGGAAATCCGGCGCGCTCATAAAGCGCGCTGTCGCAAGCGGGGTAAAGCATGTCGTGCGGACCCGGCGAGCCATCTTCGACCAGCGTCAGCATCGGCTTGGCGGCGGCACTGAAGAAACTGTCGCCGATTGCGGGAAAAAGCCGCTCGGTGATGTCACGGGTCTGCGAGGTGCTCAGCCAGTCGACCGTCGGGTCGGTGCTGAAAGCCCAGAGATCGGAAACCTGCTGTCCTTTGGGATCGATGATGCGGATGAGGTCGCCTTGTGAGACGCGGATGGCGCGGCCCGACTGGGGTGGAACGACGATGCGGCGCGGATCGGGCATGAGCTGTCCTTCAAAAATGGAAATGGCGTGGCCGGGACGAGGCTCCACCAGAGGACCATGATTGCCAGAGATCAGACCATGATTGCCAGAGATCAGACAGTGCCTGTTGGGAACGACATGCCGGCCAGCCTGTGCGCGAAGCCGGACGCCTCGTGCGCGTTGATGTCGGCGGCGCGGATCAGATTGTCAAAATGCTGGATCAGCGTCTGGATCGGCTGGGTGGCGTTGAGCACCAGATACATGTCGCCGACATAAATGGCGGCGCGATAGGGACCGAAGATGGTGTAGGGGATGGAATAGCGAATCCGCCCGTCATAGAGAAACAGCCGGAAGGTGGGGTAGAGGTCGTCGAGCAGCGTCGCCATGTGCAGCAATTGGGCGCGGCGGTCGGCTTCCGGGAAACGATCCCAGACACCCAGGCCGCGGGCGAAAATCTCCAGCGTATGGCGAGGCATGCAGACTTCCATGTCGGTTTCCGGCCGCCTGTTGTAGTCGATGCGGTATTGCGTTTCGCCGGCCTGGGCGAGGCGGCTCTTGTTGGTGATGCCGGCTTCGTAGTCGACCAATGCTTCGGTGCGCAGAAGGTCGGGAATGCCGGCCGGTACGTAGCGGATCTTGGTGCCGGCCGCCTCGGCATGCCATTTGGCCAGCAGCGTGCGGTCGAAGCCGTCCGGTGCCTCTTCTATCTCCAGGCTCTCGCGGATTTCGCCGGTGAGACCCTCGTCCTGGCTGAGGCCGAGAAGCCAATCGAGCGACACCTTGAACTCGGCGGCGATGTTGAGCAGCGTTTCCGCTCGGGGCAGGCGCGTCGAGGCGCCCGACAGCAGCTGCGACAGCGCCGAACGGTCGATGCCGACCGCGGTCGCGAAGGCCGACTGGTTGAGGTCGGAGCGTGTCAAGAGTGTTTTCAGGCGCTCGCGGAAGATCGTCGACAGGTCGCGCTTGTCCATGTGCGTGCTCCACCTCGATTGAGGAAAAATTTGCGCCGAATCGCTTCCGAGCGCACCTCAGGCGTAAATGAATCCCTAAGCCTGTTTACAATGTGTAACATGTGCGGTCAAAAATGCGCAATCGCAACAGTTTGTGTACTTTGTCTCGTTGAGTGGAATCACTTCTCCTGACACAATGTTGTCAGGAGCCAATTGGGGCTCCGGCGACTGAGGGGCAGTGGTCGATAGCATGACGAGCAAGAGCATCAGGCGACACAGCGCACCGGCCATAGAGTGGCCGACCGTGGTACTCGCCTTCTTCTGCTACGCAACTTGGCTCGCCACCGGTTTCCTGCTCTGGCCATCTTACCCCATACTGGCGCTCGCCCTCCTGGCTTTGACCGCCGCACTGCAATCGTCGATCATGCACGAAGTGCTGCACGGTCATCCGACACGCAACGCGCGGGTCAATGAAGCCTTCGTGTTCCTGCCGATCGGTCTGGTCTGGCCGTTCCGCCGCTTCAAGACCATCCATCTGCGCCACCACGCCGACGAGCGGCTGACCGATCCGCTGGACGATCCGGAAAGCTATTATCAGGCGCTCTGGCAGCACGACGAACTGCCGCCGACGATGAAATTCCTACTCAAGATCAACAACACCATGGCCGGCCGCTTCGTGCTTGGCCCGTGGCTGTCCTGCGTCGGCTTCTTCATCGACGATGCCAAGCACGTGATCGCCGGTGACAAGGCGATCCGCAAGGCCTGGCTGCTGCATGCGATCGGCCTTGCCGTCGTGATGCCGATCGTGCAGTTCGGCTTCGGCATCCCGCTGTGGCTTTACATTCTGGTGCCGGTCTGGCTCGGCCAGTCGCTGATCTCGATCCGTACTTTCGCCGAGCATCAATGGTCGGAACATCCGGAAGGCCGCACGGTGATCGTCGAGCGCTCGCCGCTGTCGTTCCTGTTCCTCAACAACAATTTGCACTTCGTCCATCACAAGACCCCGACCGTGGCCTGGTACAAGCTGCCCAAGCTGTTTCGCGATCGCCGTGAGGAATGGCTGCGGATGAACAATGGCTATGCCTATCCCAACTATTTCGCGCTGATCAAAGCCTATGCGTTCAAGGCGAAGGAGCCGATCGTGCACCCGGTGCTGCGGCGTCAAGCCGAGCCGGGCAGGGCCTTCAAGCCGCGCATCAGGGCGCGCAGCATCAGCGGACTCGGCAGTGCGCCGGTTCCCGCAGAGCCGCCGAAGGAATAATTCCGGTCTACCCGGAATCCGTGTCGGCCAATTCTGATTGGGCGCCGCGTTTTTGCGATCATTTTTCCAGACATGATGATTTGATATCCGGCATGAGTGAATTGGTTGCGGCGTTGCCGATGTATGACTGGCCCGAAATACGCGGCGAGGTCGACGCGCAATGGGCGCTGTTGCGCGACGCGTTTCGGCAAAAGGGTATCGACGCACCGCAAACCATCGTGCGGCGCAATGGAGACCTGCCGCCGGTGCCGGGCGGTATTCGTGATGCTGCCGGTGCATTGATCGCATCCGATCCAGTGACATTGCCGCCGGACGAACTCGATTTTCACAGACTGTGGCTGCACCCGGCGCTGCTGTTCGCGCAGACCTGCTGGGGGCCGATGGAACTCGGCCTGTCCAGGCATGTGCAGGTGGTTGCCCAGCCAAGCTACGACGCCTACGAAGGCGGGCAGGGCGAGCTCTATTCCAGCGCCATCGTCATGCTGGCGGATGGCGCGCCGTCGGTTGCCTCGCCCAATGACGGCAGCCCGCTGATCCCACTCGATCGGATCCGCGGCAAGCGCTTCACCTTCAACAGCCTCGATTCGATGTCGGGGTTCCTCGGTTTGACGCGCGACCTGGAGGCGATGGGCGAGAGCCTTGACCTCTTTGCCTCGCGCAGCGAAAGCGGTGGGCACCGTTCCTCGATCGTCGCAATTGCAGAGGGCAAGGCCGATATAGCGGCCATCGACTGCGAGAGTTGGGCGCTGGCGCAACGCTTCGAGCCGGCGGCGAAAAAGGTGGCGGTCGTTGGCTGGACCGGACGGCGCAAAGGCCTGCCCTACATCACCGCCGCAGGGACACCGGAAAAGACGGTTGGGGCGTTGCGCGAGGCCATTGCCGGGCTAGCCGAGCAGTCTCTTATCCAACGGGTAGGTTGAGAGCTGTTCGTTGCCCGTCTCGGTGATCAGTATCTGTTCCTCGATCTTGACGCCTTCGCGCCCGCCAAGCCTGCCGATATAGCTTTCCACGCACAGCACCATGCCCGGTTCCAGCACGCCGTCCGGAGTGTCCGATGTCCAGTCGCTGGCATGCGGCAAGGTCGGGTATTCATCGGCCAGGCCGACGCCGTGATAGAGCACGCCGTAGCGCGTCGGGAAGCAGTCGCCGGGCGGCACCGCCGAGCGTTCGACGAGGTCGCGAAACGAGATGCCTGGCTGCATCAGTGCCGCGTTGTGCCCGATCTGGTCGGCAGCGATGCGGAACAGGTCGCGCTGTTCGCTGGTCGGCTTTCCATCGCCGCACAGCCATGTGCGCGACAGGTCGGCGCAGAAGCCGTAGGGGCCGATCAGGTCGGTGTCGAAGGCGACGAGATCGCCAGCCTCGATCTTGCGCGACGAGCATTCCTGGAACCACGGATTGGTGCGCGGGCCTGACGTCAGCAGTCGCGTCTCGATCCATTCGCCGCCGCGCGCGATGTTGCCGCGGTGCAGTTCCGCCCACAATTCGTTTTCGGAAATCCCCGGCTTCAGCGCTTGTTCCATCTCGCCCATCGCCGCCTCGCAGGCGACGATCGCGCGGCGCATGGCGAGGATCTCGTCGGGTGATTTGATCAGCCGCGCGTTCTCCATCAACGCTTCGCCATTGCCGATGGAAATGCCGAGGCGAGCCAGCTCCTCGACGCCTTCCGGATTGATATGGTCGACGGCGATGCGGCTGTTGCCGCCGCCATGCTCTTTCACCAGATCGGCTATTCCTGCGGCCCAGCGGCGGACCTTTTGCTCGGTCAACTCACCGCCATAGAGATACATCCACGACACTGCCGGTCGCACTTCGTCGACGACGCCGGAATGATCGGACAAATGCTCGCAGGAGAAATAGTCGAACAGCACCACCGGCCCCTCCGCGGCGACAAAGCAATGCCGCGTCGGGTTGTGCGCCACCCATAGCTGCATGTTGGTGCTGTCTGTGGCGTAGCGGATGTTGACGGGATCGTAGAGCACGGCGCCGGCATAGCCGCGGCGCCTCAGCTCGGCGCGGATGCGCTCCAGCCGGTATTGGCGCATCGCCGCCAGATCGGGCGCGGCAATGCCTGCCGCGGCCCATTCAGCCTCGGCCTGCGCACCGTAGCCCAGCACATGCTGGTTGAGCGAAGCCGCCTTCTGGCGGGAGGCGTCGCGCAAGGCTTCGATCGAATCGGCTTCGAACGGCATGATTTTGCGATGCCGGCCAAAGCTGCCCTTCGGCCCCGCGTTGTCCATGGTCGAAACTCAGGTCCGCATCTTCTCGCCGCTCGGATCGAAGGGCGCTTCGACATTGATGCGGGCCGGGCGCCGGTGACCGAGGATCTCGATCTCGAACAGCCCGGCACTTTCGTCCTCGGCAAGCGCTGCGGGGACGTAGCCCTGCGCCATCGACTTCTGCACATAATGCGCATAGCCGCCCGACGTGACCCAGCCGACCACGCGCCAGTCACCGTCGACGATACCCCGCACGGCGGAAGCGCCTTCGGTAGCCTTGGAGCCACGTATTTCCTTGCCGCCCTCGTCGAAGCGGGGCGCGCCATAGCCATGCGGCTTTTCAACCGTGCCATAGTCCTTGCTGACCTTGGCCCAGATCGGCTCATCGCCCATGACATCGGCGTCGGTGGCATCGACGATGAAGGAGACGCGGCGCAGCTTTGGCCCCTCGGCCTGTTCCTTGGCAGCGGCCTCGCGGCCGATGAAGTCGTTCTTCTCGAGCTTGATGAAGCGGTCCATCGCGCCTTCGAACGGTCCATAGATCGGCCGCAACTCGCGGAACCAGGTCGGAAAATTCTTTTCGAGGCGCATGGAGAGCAGCGCGCGCATGCCGAAATCGACAAGGCCGAATTCCTCGCCGGCGTCCTTGATCGCTTTGTAAACCAGGCGCTCGTAGGCCGGTGCCATCCAGATTTCATAGCCGAGGTCGCCGGTGTAGGTGATGCGGTTGACCATGCAAGGCGCCCCGCCAACCGCCATCTCGCGGAAATCCATGAAGCGGAAGGCTTTTGTCGAGACATCGACATCGACCAATTTCTGCAGCAAGTCACGTGACTTCGGCCCTGCGATCGACAGGCCGACCAGCGTCTGGTCGAAGCGGTGGATGCGCACCGTTCCGTCCTTCGGTAGATGCTTCTCGAACCAGCGCATGTGGTATTTCTGCGCCGCCGAGGAACCCCAGATCATGAAGCGGTCTTCTGCCGCCTTGGCGATGGTGAAGTCGCCAATCAGCTTGCCGAATTCGTTGAGCATCGGCGTCAGCACGATACGGCGGGTCTTCGGCATGCGGTTGGTCATCAGCCGGTTGAGGAAATCCTCGGCTGCGGGTCCCGAGACTTCGTATTTGGCAAAATTGGCGATCTCGGTGACACCGACACGCTCACGCGTGGCGCGCACTTCCTCACCGATCGGCCCAAAATCGTTGGAGCGGTGGAAGGAGACGATATCCCTGGGTTCCTTGCCTTTCGGTGCGAACCAGAGCGGCGTTTCAAGTCCCCAGCTGTCGCCCATGACGGCATTGTTGGCCAGCATCGTGTCGTAGAGCGGTGTCGTCTGCGCCGGGCGTGCCGCCGGCAGTTCCTCATTGGGGAAGCGGATGGAGAAGCGGCGCGAATAGTTTTCGCGCACCTTGGCGTTGGTGTAGCGCAGGCCTGCCCATTCGCCGAAGCGGGTGACATCCATGCCCCAGACGTCGAAGCCGGGATCGCCATGCACCATCCAGTTCGACAGCGCGAGGCCGACACCGCCGCCCTGGCTGAAGCCGGCCATGACGGCGCAGGCGCACCAGAAATTGGTCAGGCCCTGGACCGGGCCGACCAGCGGGTTGCCGTCGAGCGCGAAGGTGAAGGGGCCGTTGATGATCTGCTTGATGC
>NZ_RZRK01001209.1:0-1236 GCF_003997835.1 Mesorhizobium sp. M7A.F.Ca.CA.004.12.1.1 | reverse complement strand
GCCGTAGAGGGTGAGCTGGTTGACCTCGCAGCCGAGGCCGACCATCAGCACGCCGCCGAAATTCGGGTGGCGGGCATAGCCGGCAAGCGTGCGGTGCAGCACCATCATGCCGTCGCCGGTGCCGCTCATGCCGCAGCCCTGGCCGTGGACGATCGGCACGAAGCCGTCGATGCCGGGATATTTAGGCAGCAGCGTGCGGTTGGCGGTGTCGGCGATGGAATGGCAGACGGTGGCCGAGCAATTGACGCTGGCGACGATGCCGATGAAGTTGCGCGTGCCGGCGCGGCCATCGGCGCGGCGATAGCCCATGAAGGTGCGGGCCCGGTCGGCCTCCGTCGCGTGCTCGGCCTCGCTCGGCGGCACGACCGGCAAGCGGCCGGATTCGAAAACCAGATTGTGCGAATGAACGTGCTCGCCCGCTGCAATATCCTGTGTCGCGCGACCGATCGCCTGGGCGTATTTTACCACGGCCTCGCCGACGGCGATCGGCTGGATCGCCACCTTGTGGCCGGGCTCGATCAGCGCACTGGCGACGGCACCGCCCGGCAGCGCGGTGCCGATCTCGATGCGGCCATTGGCGACGGCGACATTGTCGGCGGGGGACAGGAGAATGCAGTTGGAGGCGTTCACGGGCGGTTTCCTGGGTGATCCTGGGTTGCGCGGACGGATTGACACGCGTCTGTTTAGAGATATTGTCTTTTATCGTGAAAAAACAGTTTTGCGTCAATTGTTTTTTCACTGGGGAGTTCCGCATGTCCTTGGTTGTTCCGGGAAGCAATTTCGCTTCTCAGGGCCATGGGAACGTCATATTGCGCTTCAAACCGGCCGCCGCAAGCGACGGCGTGCAACGGGTCAGGGATGTCGAAGAGCAACAACGTCTACAAGGATGCCTACAACCGCTGCCTGCGGCTGCTCGACGAAACGCGCAGCCTGCCTTCGGAGCCGGAACTGGGCACCTTGCTTGGCGTCAGCCGTACGACCGTCCGCACCATTCTTGCGCGCATGGAAGAGACAGGGCTGATCGCCTGGGACAAGCGCGCCAAGACGGTGCTGCGCGAAGCGCGTCCGGACGATTTTTTCCCCGAAGAAGAGACCGACACGCTGGCCGAGATCATCGAACGGTCGTTCATGCGCAGGCTGCTCGCCGGCGGCGCCGAAGCCGGCATGCAGATCAACGAACTCGAACTGGCGCGTGAGATCGGCGTCGGCACCACCAGCGTGCGCGAGTTCCTGATC
>NZ_RZRK01001208.1:0-1236 GCF_003997835.1 Mesorhizobium sp. M7A.F.Ca.CA.004.12.1.1 | reverse complement strand
GCTCCACACACTCGAACGTCTTGAAAGGAGGGCTCACGTGTTTACGTTTCATCGTCACCATCGTCACCATCGTCACCATCGTCAGCGTGGCCCGATTTCTGCCCTGCGAGCTTGCTTGCAGGGCTGACCAGGGACGGTCCGGGTTTTTCCCGCCTCGATTTTTTGGTCTGCCCTTCGTGGTGTTGCAACGCCGAGCCTGATGGCCAGCCTGCGCACCGTCAAAGTGCATTGAGCCGGACTTTCCTCCGGCAAGACCAGAGAAATCAAAATGGCCCTGATCAGCCTCAAATCCCTCGGCGTCACCATGAGTGCGCCGCTGTTTACCAATCTCGATCTCACCATCGGCTCCGGCGACCGGCTCGGCATTGTCGCCGCCAATGGCCGCGGCAAGTCGACCTTGCTGAAATGCCTGACCGGCGAGATGGAGCCGACCTCCGGTGACATCACCCGCACGCGCGGCCTGCGCGTCGGTCATGTCGAGCAATCCATTGCCCCGGCCCTTCTCACCCGCAGCTTCCATCAGGTGGTGGCCGACGCCTTGCCGCCCGAGCAGGCTGAAAGCGAGCTGTGGCGCGTCGACGTGGTTCTCGATTCACTCGATGTGCCGGAGCCGATGCGCGAGCGGCCAATGCAGGCGCTGAGCGGCGGTTGGCAGAGACTGGCGCTGATCGCCCGCGTCTGGGTGACAGATCCGGACGTGCTGCTGCTCGACGAGCCGACCAACCATCTCGACCTTGCTCGCATCAGCCAGTTGGAAACCTGGCTCAACGCATTGCCGCGTGAGGTGCCGGTCGTCATTGCCAGCCACGACCGCGCCTTTCTCGACGCCGCCACCAACCGGACGCTGTTCCTGCGCCCGGAACAGTCGCCCGTGTTTGCCTTGCCCTATTCCCGCGCCAGGCGGGCGCTCGACCAGGTCGACGCCTCGACCGAGCGCAAGTTCCAGCGCGACATGAAGGTGGCGCAGCAATTGCGCCGGCAGGCGGCCAAGCTCAACAATATCGGCATCAATTCAGGCAGCGACCTGCTGACGGTCAAGACCAGGCAACTCAGCCAGCGGGCCGAAAAACTGGAGGAAGCGGCGAACCCGGCGCATCGCGAGAAGTCGGCGGGTGCCATAAAACTGGCCAATCGCGGCACTCACGCCAAAGTGCTGATCACGCTCGACGACGCGGCTGTCGAAACACCCGATGGCACGCTGCTGTTTCGGGCCGGCAAGCGCCACATCTGCCAGGG
>NZ_RZRK01001207.1:0-1237 GCF_003997835.1 Mesorhizobium sp. M7A.F.Ca.CA.004.12.1.1 | reverse complement strand
GACCAGTACGGTCCAGATCCCGCTCAGTCATCTGATCGATCTCGGCTCCGTCGGCAAGTTGGGCCTCGGTCAAAAGCCGGCCGGCCTTGGCGTCGATGCCAGCGCGATGGGCATGCTGACCGCCGCCGCCGGACTGGCAAACGGTTCGAAGCAGGTCGACGTCGCCCTCGGCGCCGCCATTCCGGGGGTGCTGTCGACCACGCTCGCCATCGCCATCGGCGAACCGCCGCAATCCTCGCCATGGCTGGCGGTTGGCGAGGTCGGCGCCATTGTGCGGACGGCGCAGACCCGCATCAAGCTAATAGTGAAGATCGGGGGCGGTAACAAAAATGTCGGAGGCGGTATCACCTTGGTATCGGTCAGTTTGCCCCTGCATGTCGAAGTCGCCTATGCCGAGGCCAAGCTCATGGACATAAGTTGTCCAACAGGCCCTGACAGTATCAAGGTCACCGTTGCTACACGTCCCGGTATCGTCGAAGGACATCTCGGTGACAGCAGCAGCGCCGGCTTTGCCGATTTCACCAATAAGGAGACGTTTTCCAACACCGAAATCGCGGCCGTGAAACTTCTGCTCATCCCCGTGGTGTCCGTAGTGGGCTCAGCGGCGTTTAACATGGCCAATAACCCCGCGACGACGCTGACTTTCAACAAGGCCGACATCGATGCCAAGACGATAAGGACCGCTTACACGCAAAATTTTACCCAATCGTTGACTACGTCGCTGGTCAGCGGCCTGTCGCTGAC
The DNA here is from genome assembly GCF_003997835.1 of Mesorhizobium sp. M7A.F.Ca.CA.004.12.1.1. Taxonomy (NCBI): domain Bacteria; kingdom Pseudomonadati; phylum Pseudomonadota; class Alphaproteobacteria; order Hyphomicrobiales; family Phyllobacteriaceae; genus Mesorhizobium; species Mesorhizobium sp. M7A.F.Ca.CA.004.12.1.1. The sequence goes on along the minus strand of NZ_RZRK01001207.1, from coordinate 493 downwards.
GGCGAATTTACTCGGCCTGCCGCTGAATCTTGACGCCCTTCTGGGATTTGTGAAGCCGCCGGTGGTGGCACTTCTGAACAGCGTGGCGGCCCCGATCGATACCTTGCTTGCCAACCTGCTTGGAGCCCTTGGCGTGCGTCTCGGCGAGGCGGATGTCCGGGTCACCGGCGCGACTTGTGGACGCTCCGTGCTGGTGCAGTAGAGCAGTCGAGGCATCAGTCGAGCCTACCGAGGAAGCATCCAAGTCCCGGCAGCAAAAGCTCGACCTCCCTGGTGAGCGAGGCATCGCCGTCAAGTTCCGTAACCGCTCCTAAGTCTTGCGGCAACGGCCAATTGGCCGGTCCTCCAGCAAAATTGAAGACACAGAGCAGTCTTTCGCCGCCGCCCTCGCGAACGAAAGCCAGCACGTCACCCTCGGCGTCGAGAAAGCGGATCGAGCCTGATACCAGCGCCTCATGCTTCCCGCGCAAGGCCAGCGTGGTCCGATAGGACT
>NZ_RZRK01001206.1:0-1241 GCF_003997835.1 Mesorhizobium sp. M7A.F.Ca.CA.004.12.1.1 | reverse complement strand
CGGCAGCGCCATGCGCGCGACGATGCGCAGTTCCGGGCCGTCGTAGCCGACGACCGGTACTTCATCGCACCCTGTCAGCCTGACGAACTCTTCGTGCGCATCGACATCGACGCTTGTGCAGAACGTGTCGAAGATGATGGTCGGTTCGGTCAGCTTGCTTCTGTCGGCCATCATCGTGCACCCGAGATTGCGGTGCCAGCATGAGCCAGCGCCTCGCCTCTCCTGCTCTTGCCGATCGTGGCGCACGGCTTGCCGGTGTCGGCTTCACCGAACGCCTCGTGCCGCGCCAGGCTGGCGCCGTCGACTATGAATTCCCCGCTGCGTTGGCCTCCCAAGCCGCAGCCGCGCCGTCCGGCTCCTCCCTGGGCGGCGCCCCCTTTGCCCATTTCACTGAATCCTCCTGCGCACTGCGTGCTTCGGAGGACGGGTCCTCCTGTCCGGCTAGCGTTCGTGCCGGCCAGGACAGCGCGCCGGCAGTTGATGCCTCTTCGGCCGGCGCGCCTGATCTTTCCAGCAACGCGATCCTGCTGCCCGACCATGTGATGGTGCTGGTGCGCGCGGTCGCCGCCTACGAGCGCTGCACGAACGCGCGCGCCGTCGCCCTGGCGCTGACCGAATACGCCACGATGATCGGCGCCGGGGTGTTGGCCCGTGCGGTGGCCGATCTGGATGACGATCTCGCCGGCGCGCATGCGCGCCGGGCGGCAAACCGATTTCGAGGTGGCGGACCATGAGTGCATCTGCTTGCGGGCCTCCGTGAACTGACGCCCGCACACTGAATCAAACCCCTTCCTGCCTGCACGGAATCTTTTCGCAAGAAAAATTCCTTGACGGCTTTGCTTTGTCCGGAAGCTGCCATGTCCAAGCTCGACCCTGCCCTTTTCCTGACCACGGCCGAAGATCGCATTCGGATCAAGGCGCGCACCGAGCAGCTGATCAAGCTCGCCGGCGGACCTGGCGTCTTCCAGCACGTCGCGGGCGTGCCGACCGACATGCTGTCGAAATACGGCTCCCGCTCGGAGCCGAACTTCATCAACGCCGCCGTCATCGTGGCACTCGATCGGCAGCTCGGCGCGCCGATGATGCTGGAAGAGCTGGCCAACATGCTCGGCTACACGCTCGTGCCGCTTGAACCGGAACCGCCGGCAGCCGTCGGGGTCGATGACCTGGCCGACGTGCACAAGGAAACCAGCGAGCGATGTCACCGCCTCGCTGGTTTCCTTGTGCACGTCGGCCAGGTC
>NZ_RZRK01001205.1:0-1246 GCF_003997835.1 Mesorhizobium sp. M7A.F.Ca.CA.004.12.1.1 | reverse complement strand
CCCAGACGCTGGCGCAGACCACCAAGATCGAGATGGATCTTCGCCTCGAGGCGGCGGCTCTCTCGGAGCTCGGCGAAAGCACCAGGGATGACCCCGGCTTTCGCGTGCCGTCCGTCGACTGGGAGCGCACCGGCCGCGACGTCTTGACCATGGAGTGGGTCGACGGCGTCAAGATGAACGACATTGCCGGCCTGGAGGCCGCCGGCCACGATCTGAAGGCGATCGCAGCCAATCTCATCCAGTCGTTCCTGCGCCACACCCTGCGCGACGGCTTCTTCCATGCCGACATGCATCCGGGCAATTTGTTCGTCGAGGCAAACGGCACCATCGTTGCCGTCGATCTCGGCATTGCCGGCAGGCTCGGCAAGAAGGAGCGCCGCTTCCTCGCCGAAATTCTCTACGGCTTCATCACGCGCGACTATCTGCGTGTCGCCGAGGTCCATTTCGAGGCCGGCTATGTGCCACGCCAGCACAATGTCGCGGCCTTCGCGCAGGCGATCCGGGCGATCGGGGAGCCGATCCATGGCCAGCCGGCCGAGACCATCTCGATGGCCAAGCTTCTGACGCTGCTGTTCGAGGTCACCGAACTCTTCGACATGGCGACGCGGCCCGAATTGATCCTGTTGCAGAAGACCATGGTGGTGGTCGAGGGCGTGGCGCGCACGCTCGACCCGGCCTTCAACATGTGGAAGACGGCCGAGCCGGTGGTCGGCGACTGGATATCAGGCAATCTTGGGCCGCGTGGCATGATGATCGATGCGCGTGACGGCGCCCGGGCGCTGCTCACCCTGGCCCGCCAGATTCCCGAGCTTGCGGCGCGCACCGACCGGCTGTCGCGCGAGATCGACCTGATGGCCGAGCACGGCCTGCGCTTCGACGAGACCACCGCCGACGCCATCGGCAAGGCCGAGGCGCGCTACAGCCGCTCCGGCCGCTGGGCACTCTGGGTAATTGCGCTGACGCTGGTCTATATCGCCTGGAAGATCATCTGAGTGCAGGCAATGACAGCAATGCTGTCATTGCAGTCGGAAATCGAGATCGCTATATTCTACGTAGGAGTGTGCATATGGCGAGGATTACCGTCCGCAATCTGGAAGACCATGTCATGCGGCGGCTACGCGAGCGCGGCGCCGCGCGGGGCGTTTCCATGGAGCAGGAAGCGCGGGACGTGCTCGCCGCATCCGTTGGGCTGCCGACCACAAAAGGGTTCGACCGAACGGGTTTGGCATCTGGGGAAAAACCCAAG
>NZ_RZRK01001204.1:0-1252 GCF_003997835.1 Mesorhizobium sp. M7A.F.Ca.CA.004.12.1.1 | reverse complement strand
GTGCTCGACACCTCTCCCCCGTCGACGGGGGAGAGGAAAGGCGCGAACTTATGCAGGCTGGCTCCCTTCCTCTCCCTCCGGAGGGGGGAGAGGTGGCTCGGCGAAGCCGAGACGGAGTGGGGGAAGCCCGCCCCGCAACACGCAGCCGCCGCAAAACGGGCATCACCCAGCGAGCCCGAAAACTCAGGCAAGGTGACAACCAGGCCGAAGCGCTGCTTTGGCTTGAGTTAAAAGCCCGCAAACTTGGCGGCTACAAGTTCACGCGACAGTTCTCTATCGGACCATACTACGCAGACTTCGCTTGCCGCGAAAAATGGCTCGTCGTGGAAGTCGACGGACATCAACACGCCGACTGTTCCTATGACCGCCGCCGCGACGATTTCATGCATGCCCAGGGCTATTCGATCCTGCGTGTTTGGAGCCATGAAGTCTTGAAGCATCGTACTTCGGTTTGTGAAACCATCCTCGCCGCGCTCGATGGCAGGCTAGCCGAGAACATCACGGCACCCGACCTCCGCTTTGTCTTCACGCCTCACTCACCCGATTCAATCTCTTCAAAAACGGACCTATCTAGATGAAATCTCACGTAAAAGCGGTTGTTATCGGCGGCGGCGTCGTCGGCTGCTCGGTTCTCTACCACCTGGCCAAGGCCGGCTGGACCGACATCATGCTGATCGAGCGCTCGGAGCTCACCTCCGGCTCGTCCTGGCACGCCGCGGGCGGCTTCCACACGCTGAACGGCGACCCCAACGTCGCCAAGCTGCAGGCCTATACGGTGCAGCTCTACAAGGAGATCGAGGAAATATCCGGCCAGTCCTGCTCCCTGCACCTGACCGGCGGCGTGATGATGGCCGACACGCCCGAGCGCATGGACTTCCTGCGGCTGGCCCACGCCAAGGGCCGCTATCTCGGCATGGACACAGAGCTGATCACCCCTTCCGAAGCCAAGGCGATGTTCCCGCTGATGGACGAGACCAACTTCGTCGGCGCCATGTGGGACCCGGTCGAAGGCCATCTCGATCCGTCGGGCACCACCATCGCCTATTCCAAGGCGGCGAAAAAACTCGGCGCCGAGATCGTGCTGCGCAATCGCGTTGTGGAACTGACACAGGAGGTCGACGGCACCTGGAACGTCGTCACCGAACAGGGCACGGTGAAGGCCGAGCATGTCGTCAATTGCGGCGGCCTGTGGGCGCGCGAGATCGGCCGCATGGTCGGCGTCGAACTGCCGGTGCTGGCCATGGAGCACATG
>NZ_RZRK01001203.1:0-1255 GCF_003997835.1 Mesorhizobium sp. M7A.F.Ca.CA.004.12.1.1 | reverse complement strand
TCGATCATGTCGGGCGAAGTGCCGAGGATCGGAATGCCGGCCTTTTCCAGCGCGTCCGCCAGCTTCAGCGGCGTCTGGCCGCCGAACTGGACGATGACGCCAACCAGTTCGCCCGAGGCCTGCTCGGCGCGCAGGATCTCCAGCACGTCTTCCGCCGTCAGCGGCTCGAAATAGAGCCGGTCCGACGTGTCGTAGTCGGTCGAGACCGTCTCCGGGTTGCAGTTGATCATGATCGCTTCGTAGCCGGCATCGCGCAGCGCAAAGGCGGCGTGGCAGCAGCAATAGTCGAACTCGATGCCCTGGCCGATGCGGTTCGGCCCGCCGCCCAGGATGACGACCTTCTTGCGCGACGAGACCTGCGCCTCGTCGGCCAGCGCACCGGCAAACGGCCCTTCATAGGTCGAATACATGTAGGCGGTCGGCGAGGCGAACTCGGCCGCGCAAGTGTCGATGCGCTTATAAACCGGATGAACGTCGAGCTTTTCGCGAATCTTCGCAATCACTTCGACGTCTGTTTTCGTCAATGACGCGAGGCGGGCGTCGGAAAAACCCATGGCCTTCAGCATGCGCAGATTGACGGCATCCTCGGGGATGCCGTGCTCGCGGATGCGGGCTTCCATGGCGACGATCCCGGCGATCTGCTCAAGGAACCACGGGTCGATCTTGCACATGGCGTGCACGTCTTCCAGCGACGTGCCCATGCGGATCGCCTGCGCCACCATGCGCAGCCGGTCGGGCGTCGGCGTGCCGAGCGCGGCGCGGATGGCGTTGCGGTCGTCGGCATGGTTGGCCGTCGCCGCACCGTAGCCGAGGCCGGGGATCTCGATTTCGTCGAGGCCGGTCAGGCCGGTTTCCAGTCCACGCAGCGCTTTCTGCAGCGATTCCTGAAAAGTGCGGCCGATGGCCATGACTTCGCCGACCGACTTCATGGCGGTGGTCAGCACCGGCTCGGCGCCGGGGAATTTCTCGAAGGCGAAACGCGGGATTTTCGTCACGACGTAATCGATCGACGGCTCGAAGGAGGCCGGCGTGGCGCCACCGGTGATGTCGTTCTCCAACTCGTCCAGGGTGTAGCCAACGGCGAGCTTTGCCGCGATCTTGGCGATCGGGAAACCGGTCGCTTTCGAGGCCAGAGCCGACGAGCGCGAGACGCGCGGGTTCATCTCGATCACGACCAGGCGGCCGTCGGCCGGGTTGACGGCGAACTGCACGTTGGAGCCGCCGGTCTCGACGCCGATCTCGCGCAGCACGGCGA
>NZ_RZRK01001202.1:0-1258 GCF_003997835.1 Mesorhizobium sp. M7A.F.Ca.CA.004.12.1.1 | reverse complement strand
GCTCACTGTCTGCGCCAAAGACGGCGATGGCGCGACCGAGCGCCTCACGCGCCTGATCGGCCTTGCCGAGCACGACATAGGAACGAACGAGCCGCATCCATCCTTCCGGATCACGCGGATTTTGCCGCAGTTTGTCGTCGAGGCCGGCGACCATCGTATTGATCATGGCCTCCCGATCCTGCGGCGACATCGAGGATGCGGCGTCGACATCGCCGGCATCGGGACCGTTGCTGGCGCCGCTGGAGGCGACGTCGGAGCCTCCGGATTTGGCCAGCGCCTGCTCGACGGCACCGCGCCATGGCGAGTCCGGCGGCAATCTGCCCAGCATCGCCTGCCATGCCGTGGTCGCTTCCTTGGCGCGCCCCTCCTGCGCCAACGCCATGGCCAGGTAGAAACTCGCCTTCGCGTTGGCCGGATCGAGCTTCAGGGCTGCCTCGAAGGCATCCTGGGCATCGGCCGAGACAATGCCGCCTGCCGCGCTGGCGATCGCCTCGCCGAGACCGGCCTGGCGAACGGCGCTGTCGCCATCGAGCCGAATGGCGTTGCGATAGGCTCCCGCCGCGTCGGAAAAGCGCTGCATGCGCAGATAGACCGGTGCGAGCACGTCCCAGCCCCTGCCGTCAGTGGGATTGGCGGCCAGATGGGCTTCGGCCCGCGCCACCAGCTCGTCGACCGAACTGTCGGCGGGATTCTTGGCCAACCGCTCGCTGAGCGGTTGCGACGGCAGGTCGGGAGAGCCAAGCTTGACATAGAGCCCCCAACTGACCAGCGGCACCGCCAGCACGGCTACGGTTGCCACCAGCCTTGCCGTGATCGACGCTCGGCCAGGGTTTGCGCCGCTGGCGGTACCCGCATTGTCAAGGCGAATGATGCGGCGAGCGATCTCGGCGCGGGCCTCGGCTGCTTCGGCCGGCTGGATCAAGCCACGCGCGGCGTCGCGGTCAAGCTCGGACAATTGGTCCCGATAGACTTCGAGATCATGTTCGCCGCTCGACGACGCGCCCTTGGCGCTGGCGGCCAGCGGCAGCAGCACCGCCAGGCTTGCACCCAGCGTGAGAATGGCGGCTATGACCCAGAACAGCATGGTTCTTCCAATACCGGCAGAGCTCTGCCGTGCCAACAGATGCATGCTGCGACGCTTTGACGACGCCAGCCGCCAATCGTCGGCAGACGGTCGTCAGGTCAGCGGCGTCCAGCTGCCATCGGCGTTGCGGCAAGCGGTTCCACGCGCCGTGACCCCGGCGCCGGCGGAAAACAC
>NZ_RZRK01001201.1:0-1259 GCF_003997835.1 Mesorhizobium sp. M7A.F.Ca.CA.004.12.1.1 | reverse complement strand
TGGCATGGGGCTGCGATCCGACAGAGGTCCGGATTGTTTTAAGCCCGCGCGCCTTCGCCTACGAAAAATAGAACTTTTCCGCCGGCATCATCTTCGGCGGGGTCTCGCCCAGCGCTTCGAATACCGAGATTTCGCAGACACGACAGAGGCCGTCGAGTGCAAGGTCGTTGGCCTCGGTGCCGAACGGATCCTCGAGCTCTTCCGAAAGCGCGTCGAGGCCGAAGAAGGTGTAGGCGATCAGCGCCGTGAACAGCGGCGTTGCCCAACCGGTGGTCGAGATCAGGCCGATCGGCAGCAGCAGGCAGACGATATAGGCCGTGCGATGCACCAGCAGCGTGTAGGCGAAGGGTAACGGCGTACCGGCGATCCGCTCGCAGCCGGCCTGGATGGCGGCGATCGACGCGAGCCTCTCATCGAGGATACGAAAGCCGATCGAGTCGACATCGCCCGCCCGGCGCTGCGCATTGGCACGCCGGCCCATGCGCCTGACCATCTCATCTGCCGGATTGGAAAAGGCTGCGGCCTTGTCCGCCTCGGCGTCGATGAAGGCGCGGGCATCCTTCATGCTGTCGATCTTGCGCAACTGCCCGCGCAGGAAATGACAGAAGGCGAGCGCTTCCATCAGCAGGGCGCGCTGCTCGGTCTGGTCCGGGATGAGGCTGGTGGTGGCGCGGGCCAGGTTGCGCATTTCGAAGACCAGCGCGCCCCACAGCTTGCGCGCCTCCCACCAACGGTCGTAGGCGGCGTTGTTGCGGAACGAGAGATAGATCGACAATGTCACGCCGACGAGGCCGAAAGGCGTGATGTTGAAGACGCTGAAATCAAGCTGGAACCGGCGCGCCACGGCCAGGATGATCGCGGAATAGAGCGCGAAGCCCAATATCTGCGGCAGGATGCGTGGCACGACCGAACCGCGCATGATGAAGAACAGCTGCAGGAATGTGGGGCGCGGGCGAACGATCATCGAAGGCCTTTCACGGACCGGCATCGGCCCTCAGCTCCTCTATTGTGCGATGCGACAGGTCCGCAAGCCCAGCCGCCAGCGACATCGCCATGTCGTCCTTGCAGCGCCAGGACTATCGGCACGCGCCGGTCGCGGATATTGAAGAGCACGTGGGCTGCGGCCCATTTCTGCAGGCGAGAGAAACGAATGACCGGCGAGACCGATCTGAAGACACTGCTGGCATCGATGACGCCGGAACTGCTGGCCGGCACCTATGTCTTCGCCACGCTGGCGCCTGGCGTCGCTCAGCCGGAAG
>NZ_RZRK01001200.1:0-1268 GCF_003997835.1 Mesorhizobium sp. M7A.F.Ca.CA.004.12.1.1 | reverse complement strand
GTGCTGACACGCCCCGGTTTTGCCGAACCGGAGCTGAAGGTGCTGCGCGGCATTATTTCGTCGCTCGACAGGTTTTCTCCGGCGATGCCGCGCGGCGACGGGTCCCCTGGCGACGACCCGCGGCGCTTGCCCGCGGCCGCCGCGCGGGCCCGCAAGGCGGAAGCGGCGCGCCTTGCCGACACCGGCAAGGACGATGACATACCGCCGCTTGGCGGAAAAGGAACCGACAATGACTGAGCGGCCGATCCTGATGTTCGATTCGGGCATCGGCGGGCTTACCGTGCTGCGCGAGGCGCGCGTGCTGATGCCCGATCGCCGCTTCATCTATGTCGCCGACGACGCTGCGTTTCCCTACGGCGCTTGGGAAGAGCCGGCGCTGAGGGCGCATATACTCGAATTGTTCGGCAAACTGCTTGAGCGCTTTGCGCCGGCCATTTCCGTCATCGCCTGCAACACCGCCTCGACGTTGGTGATCGATGCGTTGCGCGATAGATTTCCCGAGCATCCTTTCGTCGGCATGGTGCCTGCGATCAAACCGGCGGCGGAACGTACGCGCTCAGGGCTGGTTTCGGTGCTGGCGACGCCTGGCACCGTCAAGCGCCAATACACGCGCGACCTGATCAGCAAATGGGCACAGAAATGCCATGTCCGCCTGGTCGGCAGCGACAGGCTGGCGGGACTGGCTGAGATCTACATGCGTGAGGGCTTCGTCGATGAGGAGGCCGTACGCACCGAGATCACGCCGTGCTTCGTCGAACATGATGCGTTGCGTACGGATATCGTCGTGCTCGCCTGCACACACTACCCCTTTCTGGCCAATCGCATGCGCAAGACGGCGCCCTGGCCGGTCGATTGGCTCGACCCCGCTGAAGCGATTGCGCGCCGGGCGCTGTCGCTTCTCGCCGACATCGATCCGAGCGGTCGTGGCGAGATGCTGCCTGAAGGACCCGACCTTGCCGTCTTCACATCGGCAAGAGCCGATTTCCCGACCCGTCGCCTGATACAGGGCTTCGGGCTGGCTATGTCGTGATTGCGAAGCGGAACATCACGGCAGTCGTTGCGTTTTTCCCCAGATTCCAACGGGAGAAAGAACCATGCCAGCCACCTCGAAAGCCCAGCAGAAAGCCGCCGGCGCGGCTCTGTCGGCCAAGCGCGGCGAGACCAAGAAGAGCGAACTCCAGGGCGCTTCCAAGGGAATGTACGAATCGATGAGCGAAAAGCAGCTCGAGGAATTCGCCGAGACGAAGCGCAAGGGCCTGCCGGAGAAG
>NZ_RZRK01000011.1:0-20098 GCF_003997835.1 Mesorhizobium sp. M7A.F.Ca.CA.004.12.1.1 | reverse complement strand
GCATCAAAGGGCTCCTCGCCCTTGACAACTTTCGACAGGCCGCCGACGATCTTTCCACGTTCCTTCATCAGTGCCTGCCGGTCGAGGACCGGGTCGGCAAAAGCCGCCGAGGCCGCGAGTGCGAGCATAGAGATGGCGATAACAAGCTTTCTCATTCAATTGGCTCCATGATGAAGGCATTTCGGGACAGGACGTTAACGGATGCCGTAGGAGGAAAATTCCCTCCCCGGACGACTTTTGCCAGATCTTTGCTTTTTATGGGACACTGAAAAAGAAAAGCCCCGGGTGATACCGGGGCTTCCTGGAAATCGATCACTTCGCCTTTTCGTACAATTCAAGGACATGGTCCCAGTTGATCAGGCTGTCGACGAACGCCTCGAGATATTTCGGCCGGGCGTTGCGATAGTCGATGTAATAGGAATGCTCCCAGACATCGACCCCGAGGATCGGCGACGCGCCATGGACGAGCGGGTTCTCGCCGTTCGGCGTCTTCGAGATCGCCAGCTTGCCATCCTTGACGGAAACCCAGGCCCAGCCGGAACCGAACTGGGTCGTGCCGGCGGCAATGAAGTCGGCCTTGAACTTGTCATAGCCACCGAGATCGCTATCAACTGCCTTCTGCAGGGCGCCCGGCAGCTTGTTGCCGCCGCCGCCTTTCTTCATCCACTTCCAGAAATGGATATGGTTGTAGTGCTGGGCGGCATTGTTGAAGAGGCCGGCATTCTTGCCGAACGACTGCTTGACCACCTCTTCGACCGACAGATCACCCAAGCCTGCCTCGGCGGCGAGCTTGTTTCCGTTATCGACATACGCCTTGTGGTGCTTGTCGTGGTGATATTCCAGCGTCTCTTTCGACATGTAAGGCTGCAAGGCCTCATAGTCGTAAGGCAGAGCGGGCAATTCAAAGGCCATGGATAGTACTCCCTCGTGGAAAAATCCGGTGTCGACACCGGAGTAAGATAGGTCTGGAATGGATTGGGACAACTCCGGATGAAGCGTCGGTCGCCTTTTTATCCGCTCAAGCAGCGGAAGTCGAATGCGCCCAATCCCAATAGAGTTCGCGCGCCTTTTTGGCCACCGGCCCGGGTTGCAGATTGCGATCCTCGATACGCGTGACCGGCACGACCTTGGAATGGTTCCCGGTCGAAAAAATTTCGTCCGCTTCGAGGAAATCGCGCACCGACAGCGTCTTTTCCGTGGTCTTGAACCCATACTCGCCAAGCAGCGTTATCGTGCGCGAGCGGGTGATGCCGGACAGGAAGGTGCCGTTCGGCGCCGGTGTAAAGACATGACCGTCCTTGACCAGGAAGATGTTCGAGGTCCCGGTCTCGGCAACGTTGCCCAGCATGTCGAGCACCATTGCGTTGTCGAAGCCGCGCATCTTGGCTTCGAGAATGGCCCGGCCGTTGTTGGGGTAAAGGCAGCCGGCCTTGGCGTTGGTCGGCATGGTTTCGATGGTCGGACGCCGGAACGGCGACACGGTCACCGAAAAGCCAGTCGCCGGAATCATCGGCGATTCATAGAGGCAAAGGCAAAAGCGGGTAGACGCCGGATCGGCCGGGACGCCCATATAGCCGCCATGCTCGGCCCAGTACATCGGCCTGATATAGACCGCCGTCTTGCCGTCGAACTTCTTCAACCCGTCCCATGTCAGCCCGACGATCTTGTCGGCGCTCATGTTCGGCTTCAGGCCGAGTGCGATCGCCGAAGAATTCACCCTGGCGGCATGGAGGTCGAGATCCGGCGCCACGCCTTCGAACCAGCGGCCACCGTCGAACACGCTGGTGCCGAGCCACATGGCGTGGCTGCGCGGCCCCAGAATGGCGACGTTGCCCTCGTGCCAATCACCATCGACGAAAGTCCATGTCGCGGATTGCGCCGCAGCCGCCAGTGTCATCGTGTGGTCCCGCCTCAATCGGTCTCGTGTGACGGCCATTGGAAGATGCTTTGGCGGGCGCCGTCAACCGGCATCATGGAGTTTTGTTGAGGCCAGTGCCGGGGCGCAATGCAATCAAAGCTTGCACCTTGTCGCACCTGCCCTCAAAACTGTTGTCATGCAATACGCCGCCTATGTCTTCGACGCCTATGGCACGCTGTTCGACGTGCATGCCGCCGTGCGTCGTCATGCCGACCGGATCGGGCCGGACGGCCAATTGTTGTCCGAGATCTGGCGCGCCAAGCAGCTCGAATATTCCTGGGTGCGCACGCTGATGGGCGCCTATGCCGATTTCTGGCAACTGACCGAACAGGCGCTCGATTTCGCCTTGCGCAAAGTTCCCTCGGCCGACCCCGGTCTCAAGGCGATATTGCTGGATGCCTACTGGCGGCTGGATTGCTATCCGGAAGTGCCGGCCGTGCTCAAGGCGCTCAAGGCTTCGGGAGCGAGGCTGGCGATCCTGTCCAACGGCTCGCCCGAAATGCTGCAGGCGGCGGTCAAATCCGCCGCGCTCGACCAGGTTCTGGATGACATCTATTCCGTCGATAGGGTGCGGCGCTTCAAGACCGACCCGGCGGTCTACGATATGGTCGCCACCGGCTGGCGCCTCTACCCCGGCGCGGTTTCCTTTCAGTCGTCCAATCGCTGGGACATTGCTGGCGCCACCAAATTCGGTTTTCGCACGGTGTGGATCAACCGCTCCGACCAGCCCGAAGAATACCGGGATTTCCCACCGGCCCTTATCCTGCCGTCGCTCGAAGCCCTTGTGCCCGGCAGCTAGGAAACCTGTGTCTCTGGCGCCACAGTAGCAGCCTGGTCACAGCTTCGCCTTTGTTTGCCCACGTTCGGGCCAGAATCGGAACCGCCTATCGCCCCAGGTGTTGTCAGGCACCCGCGCAACTGTCGGCGAATTCACGTTTTGTTGCGATTTGAGACTTAAAGAAGGCAACCATGTCCATTACCGAAATCGAATCTTTTCGCCTGAGCCGTCGCGGCTTTCTCAACGCCGCAGCCCTGGGCGCCGCTTCGATCGCGGTTTCCGCATGCGCTACCACCGGGCCGGGTCCGGTCGAGCCGCCGCCACCAACCTATGTCGAGCCGCCTCTGGCCGATTATGTGACGATGTACGCCGCTGTCAGCGACGGCGGCTTCGACTTGCCGGCCATCCCCGTCGACAAGATCGATCCGCAGTTCCTGCGTCAGATCGTTCCCGACCCGACGGGACAGAAGCCGGGAACCATAGTCGTCGATACCACCGGCCACTTCCTTTATCTGGTTCGTCCAGGCGGTCAGGCGATACGCTACGGTGTCGGCCTTGGCCGTGCCGGCTTCGAATGGTCTGGCGACGCCGTCGTTCAGTGGAAGCAGAAATGGCCGAAGTGGACGCCGCCGGACGAAATGATCGCCCGTCAGCCGGAATTGAAGCCCTATAGCGCCGACAATGGCGGCATGCCCGGCGGCCTGAAGAACCCGCTCGGCGCACGCGCGCTCTATCTGTTCCAGGGCAATGTCGACACGCTCTATCGTCTGCACGGCTCGCCTGAGTGGCGGTCGATCGGCAAGTCGGTCTCGTCAGGCTGCGTGCGTCTGATGAACCAGGACATTATCGACCTCTATGATCGCGTGCCCTCGAAGACTCCGGTCGTCGTGACCAGCGACGCCAGCCAACCCATGGTGGCGACGGCCAACCGGCAGGCGATTCCGATCGACGCCGGCGTGCCGGACGGATCGGTGCTGCTTGGACCGGTCAAGGCGATCACCAATTCGATCTTCTGATCTGCGGGGGCGTGACGAGGTTTGCCCCCTGAGGAGCTTTAGCTGTTCCTCAGCGGGCGCCAATGTAGCAACCTTCATGGACCATGCAGAGATTGCCGTCGCGCCGTGCAGGACGTTCACACCCTGATCTCCCTGGGGAGCGCACTTTAGGGGAACGGGCTCACTTCAGTCCCAGATGCAAGGACAGTCGATTTGCAGCTCCTCGAAGGTGCTTTTCCGCAGCTTTGCGAGCCTCTTGTGGATTCCCCTCCGCGATCGCGTTGAATATGGCGATATGCTCTTCCTGAACTTGGGAGAGTAGGGCATTTCGCAGCGAACTGGCGCGAGCCTTTCGGATAAAATTCCGTACATGCGACTCCAGGAAATTGGACATTTCCTTGAAATGCGGATTGCCGCAGGCATCGACGATCTCTCTGTGAAAGGCCATATCCTCCTCAACGCCGGCTTCATCGTTGTCGAACGCCCGCTGGATGGCATGCAATTGCATTTCAATCGCCGCAAGCTGCTTTGCTGAGCGCCGTTCGGCAGCCAAAGCTGTTGCAGCCGATTCCACCGCCATCAGAAGCTCGATGATGTTTTCAACATCCAATGCATCGGTCAGATCAACACCGGCCAATCGAAACGCCATCTCCTTCGTCTCGATTACGAACGCCCCTAGACCCTGCCGGGTTGCAACGAGTCCATCGCGTTTGAGGATGCCGATTGCTTCCCTGACGATCGGCCGGCTCACACCATATTTTTCCGATAGCTCGTGCTCCGTTGGCAGCTTGTCGCCCTTGGCGTGTGCGCCCGAAGTGATGTCACTCCTGATCCTCGAGGCTACGGAATCGGCAAGTGAAGGTCCTCGTCTAACCTTTTCATCATAAACCATACGGTGCTCCAACCATCGTCGCTTTCGGACGGCACATCTAAGCCGTTGTGGCTCTGTTGTACCCACGCTGCCGCGAATTTTCTTTTGTCAGAGTAGCAGATTTAACTTGTCAGGCAACCTGGCAATATGGTTCATTGGCAACTGCGGCATGCGGTACCAACGCCTTGCTGGTGCGCGAACGCTGGGATGTCGTGTCGGCAACGGTCCGAAGCGTGAGAACGCTCAGTCGCTGAGGTGACCGGTCGGGTCTTCGCAAGAACGGATAGAGAAACGGGAGGAAGCGCATGAATATTTTTGATGATCCGCAACGGTTACGCCGGCTTGCACAAGAGGCCACCGAATACACCGATTTCAATCGCCGGACTCTTCTGAAGAGTGTGGGCGGTCTGATCGGCGGCGCAGCGCTTGCAAGCACATCGATACTTGCCAGCGCCGAGGAAATAACGCCGCCCGCTGCCGGCAAGAAGGTGCGCATTGGCGTCCCGCTGACCTACGGGCCGTTCAATCAGCCGTGGCGCCGTGGCTGCTGGCAGATCGTCAAGGCGGTGCTCGATGCCGGAGGCGAGGTCGTCACGATTCGCGGCGAGCCGACAAAGCCAAGCGAACAGTCCGCCGAGCGGGCGCTGCTCGACCGCGGGATCGACGCGCTTGTGATGGGGATCTACTCGCAAGAATCCGAAACCGCCTATATTGCGGACGAGGCGCACAAGAGAGGCATCAAGACGGTCGGCTTCACCATTCCGGTCAAGAATTCACCGGCCGTCATGGACGATGTCTGGGGAACTGCGACCACGCTCGGCTACTTCGTTCAGAACTATACCGGCCGCCAGGGCACCTTCGCCCAGACCGCGGAACAGCGTGGTTATTTCACGCCGTTCGACATGGAAGTGGACATGTTCGAACTCATGTGCCGCTACGAGCCGCGCATGAAGGTGCTGCCCTTCATCGACGGCGGCCAGGGCACGACCGATGAGATTTCGGTCGGCCGTAAGAACATGCTGTCGCTTTTGCAGGCCCATCCGGAGCCTGGTTCGCTTGCGGCCTTCATCTCGTGGTGGTGGCCATTCACGCTCGGCGCGGCGCAGGCGCTGAAACAGATGAACAGGGACGACGTTCCGCTGTTCAATCACTACCTGTCGACCCAGTTCCTTGAAGCCTGGGCGGCCAAGCAGGTGCCGGTGGTCTTCAGCTGCGACTCGCCCTTCCCTGAAATCGGCCGCAAGACCGGCGAACTCGCGGTTAAGCTCGCGCGAGGCGAGGACGTGCCAAATATCGTCTACCGCATCCCCGTGATCACCAAGACGCCGGATCAGGCGAGCGAGGCCCTCGCCGAACTCAAAAGCTGGGACGAGCAGGCAATCGCCCTGCTGAAACAGTACGGCGGCTAGACGCGAACTGGCATACGGCGAGCAGAGCGTTGCCGCCGTATGCCCCGCTTTCAGCAGAATGCGACTCGTGCCGAAGGGTGCCGGGACCCAATCCATTTGGTGACGGCAATCGCGTGGGCACTGAACCGTACCCTTGCATCTGATCAACGAACGACTGGAATCTAAAAAGTGACGCATGTGGAGCAGGAAAGCCTTGCCAAGGCGAACACAGCCAAGGGTACTGCCGTCAACGCAGTGCCAGCGGGAAGACGCGAACCCGCCGTCATGCGGTTTCTCAGGCAATGGGGAACAATCATCGTCCTGGTCGTGGCCGCCGTTGGATTTTCCATAGCCTCGCCCTACTTCGCCACCGCTTCCAACTTGAACAACATCCTCTTTTCGATGATCGTCAGTGCGTTGGTCTCTATGGGATTGACCTGGGTCGTGACCGCGGGGAGCTTTGACCTTTCGATCGGTCTCACAGTGACGACGTCATCAATCCTCGTCGCCTTTCTGATCCCTATCACCGGCCCTTGGCTTGCAATCGTGTTTGCTCTGCTTGCCGCATGCCTGATCGGTGTGGTGAACGGGCTTCTGGTGACCTATGGACGGCTATCGGGCATTGTCGTCACGCTTGGTGTGATGTTCGTGCTCGATGGGATCAACGTTTTTATCACGGGCGGTTATCAGGTCCCTGTTAGCTACGACGAAACCGCATTCCTTTATCTCGGCCAGGGTAAGCTCGGAATCGTCGGCGTGCCCGTAATCATCCTGGTAGCGGTGTTCATCGTAGCCCTCATCGCCGCAGCGCGGACACGGATCGGCCACTACATCGCGGCGGTCGGCGACAATCCGATGGCGGCGTTCTACTCCGGGATCAACGTTTATCGATGGGTCATCCTCGCATTCGTGCTTTCGGCATTGATGTCGGGGATTGCGGGCGTGATCGTGACCGCTATCTCATCCTCGGCGCAACCGGTCGGTGGCGAGGGCTACCTCCTCGAGGCCTTCGCCGCGGTGTTCCTTGGCGCAACCGTGCTTGGAAAGGGCAAGCCACATCTGTTTGGCACTCTCGTTGGCGTCTTTTTCCTGTATATGGTGGATTCCGGGATGAATATGGTCGGCTTCCCCTTTGCCGCCCGCCACATCTTCCAGGGACTGGTGCTCATCGTCGCGGTTGGAGCAAATGCGCTTCTCAACCGTGAAGAAGTCCATCTCAAGTTTATCTGAGGTGACGGCGATGAACGCGACACCACTGGTTGAACTGAAGAATCTCGAGAAGGAGTTCGCCGGCACCAAAGCGTTGAAGGGCGTGAGCCTTAGCTTTCTGCGCGGCGAGGTGCACGGCCTGCTTGGTGAAAACGGTGCGGGCAAGTCGACCCTCATCAAAATCTTGACGGGTGTCTATGCCCCGAGCGCCGGTGAGATTTTCCTTGAAGGGTCACCGGTCAGGGTTTCCAGCCCGCCGGAAGCCCATCGGCTGGGCCTCGGAGCGGTCTATCAGGACGCAGAACTGGTATCCAGCTTCACGGTTGGGCAAAATATCCTTCTCGGCAATGAGCCCGGGAGGATCGGTATAAGCGACCGGGCGATCCATGACGAAGCTGCGGAGATTCTGTCGCAAATGGGCATCGAGCTCGACGTGCGGCGGCTTGCCGGCGCACTGTCCGCAGCCGAGATGCAACTCGTCACCTTGGCGACCTTGTTCCATCGGCGCTACAAACTGATCGTTCTTGATGAGCCGACAGCTCGCCTTTCGGCAGCGGAATCGGAAGTTCTTTTTCGGATCGTCGATGGCTTCAAAGCGCAGGGGATAGCCATCGTTTACATCTCCCATCGCCTTCGAGAGGTCCAGCAGATCTGCGACCGCGCCACGATCCTTCGAGGGGGACTTGTTTCCGGAACCCTTAATCGTGGCGAGGTCACCGAAGACCGCGTTACTGAACTCATGGTGGACCGCAGCCGCTCTGAGCTTGCGACCTACAATGATGGCAACAGCGTCCGTCCAGAAGTCCTGGTTGAGGTTGCTGGCCTCGGCACGGCGCAGTTGGCGCCCCTCAGCTTCAAGATGCAAGCCGGAGAGGTGCTGGGCTTCACCGGTCCCGTTGGCGGCGGGATGGAAGATGTCGCACGGGCGCTTGGCGGCATCAGCCGGCATTCCGGCACGGCAAAGGTGCGGGGCAAAGCGGTCAATCTGGCCACCCCGATCGCTGCACGTCGTTCAGGCATCGCGCTGATCCCCGAGGACCGGCGCAAACAAGCCCTTTTTCCCGCACTCTCGGCTGCCGAAAACATCTGCCTGCCGGTCCTGCATTCGCTGCAACATTTTTTGATGATCCGGCCCGGCACCATGAAAAGATATGCAGAAGCCGTGCTGGACCAGCTTGCGGTGCGCCCACGCGCTTCCTCCACGCAGGTGCGCTTCTTCTCCGGTGGCAATCAACAGAAGCTGGTCATCGGCAAATGGATGAGTGCGAAAGCCACCGTCTATATCATCGTGGAGCCGACCAACGGCGTCGATGTCGGTGCGATCAAGGAAATCTACGATATCATACTGCAACTTGCCCGCGATGGCGCCGCAGTCCTGCTCATTTCGTCGTCCCTGAACGAAATGCTCGCGCTCGCCGATCGGATCATGGTCATTCATGACGGCAACTGCGTCGCGGAGGCACCGAAAAAGAGCTGGACATATGACGACCTTCTGGCCGTCACCCTGAGCGGCAAGTCGCGACACACGGCGTCGCCGCCGCACGTCACCCGTTCAACAGAAGAGGAAAGCAGATGAGCACGGATATCAGGCTCTACATGTTCCAGACTGGGCAGATTCGACAGAAGGAGGTCGATATCAAGCTTGGCTACAGCCAGGACGAGTTCTTCACCCCAATCCCCTGGTACCTAATCGTCCATCCCAAGGGAAACATCGTTATCGACGGCGGCACAGCGGTTGAAGCAGCGCGTGATCCGGTTGGCTGGTGGGGCGACACCACAAAGAAATACTATCCTATCATGGATCCCGAAGAGGGCTGCGTGAACCAACTCGGCAAGATCGGAATGAAGCCCGACGATATCAAGTTCGTGCTGCATTCGCATTTGCATCTCGATCACTCCGGCGCCTGCGGCAATTTCCCAAAAGCCCGCCATCTTGTGCAGCGGCGGGAGATTGCATGGGCGTTCGCCGCCGACTGGTTCATGCAAGGCGGCTATATCAAGAAGGATCTGACCAAGGATGGCATCAACTGGGACGTGATGGAGGGCGAGGACCAGTATGATGTCTTCGGCGATGGCAGCGTGCAGACATTCCTGTCTCCGGGACACACCCCCGGCCACCAGTCCATCATGGTACGGCTGCCCAACACCGGTTCGATCCTTCTCGCAATCGACGCCGCTTACACGATGGATCACTGGGAAGAGAAATGCCTGCCCGGCGCGCTGACGTCCGCGCAGGAAGCCGCTGCTTCCGTCAGAAGGCTGCGGCGCATCGCCGAGAAAGAAAACGCGATTGTCGTGCCAGGCCACGACATGGAAACCTGGAAGAAGTTCAAGAAAGCTCCGGCGGAATACTATGACTAGGTTCCGCTGAAATATGCGGCCGGCTGAAGATCGCCGGCCGCACCGCTAAAAACCAAAATGGTCCTTCAAAATCAGTTGCGCGCGCGGACCGCCTCAACAAGGCGGCGCGGTACGCGTGGCGGGTTGCACGAGAGTATTTACCAGATGCACAAGGCTGCTCTCGATCAAATCCAGCAGCGCTGGAACGAGGCCTCCGCGCCATGGGATAAGAAATTGCTCTCCCAGATTTATACGCAGGACGCTCTTTTTTTCGGTCTACTGCCTAGGTTGTACGTCGGACGATCTGAAATAGAGGAGTATTTTGGAAGCTATCAACTCATACTAGAAAAAGTGAATTTAACGCTTGTCGACCAGAATACGAGATCGTTGAGTCGAGGTCTGTTCGCGGCGCAAGGGTTTGGCGATATCGTTAATTACTATCGTGACGGCTCTGTCGTAAAAAATAGGGTCAGGACTTCGTTCGTTGTTTCAAGAATCAATGGTGACTGGCAGATTTATCTGCACCATTTCTCTGAGCTGATCCGGGATAAATAAAGTCTACGGACAGTGGCGAGGCTCGCCAGGAACCGCGCTGAGCAACGGGGGTTCTACTCGCGCGACGGGTGGCGCATAGCTGCCGCTCCTTACCTGCCCCTCGACAGACTCCCCAATATCCCGCGCACGATTGCCCGGCCGACCGACGAGCCAACCGAGCGCACCACCGACTTGATCGCCGCCTCGGCCACCGTCTGGCGGTTGGACGGGCGCGGTGCAGATGTGCGCCTGCCACCGGATTGCGGCGCGGGATCGTCATTGCCGAAGCCCGGAATGGTCCAGCGCGAGCCGCCGCTGCCGGCCTGCTGGGCCTGCTCTTCGGCATCCTGCGCGTCCTTGGCTTTTTTTTGCAGCATTTCGAAAGCCGATTCGCGATCGACGGCCTGATCGTACTGGCCGACGACGGGGCTCTCCTGGATCAGCTTTTGTCGCTCGGCTGCCGTTATCGGTCCAAGGCGCGACGACGGCGGGCGGATCAGGGTCCGCTGCACCATGGACGGGACACCCTTGGCCTCCAGCGTCGAGACCAGCGCTTCGCCCGTGGCAAGCTGGGTAATGGCGGTCATGCAGTCGAAATCGGGATTCGGCCGGAACGTTTCGGCCGCCGTCCTCACCGCCTGCTGCTCACGCGGCGTATAGGCGCGCAGCGCGTGCTGGACGCGATTGCCGAGCTGGGCCAGGACTTTTTCAGGGATATCCAACGGGTTCTGAGTGACGAAATAGACGCCGACGCCCTTCGAGCGGATCAGTCGGACCACTTGTTCGACGCGATCGATCAGCACCTTGGGTGCTTCGTCGAACAGAAGATGCGCCTCGTCGAAAAAGAACACCAGCTTCGGCTTGTCGGGGTCGCCGACTTCCGGCAGCACCTCGAACAGTTCCGACATCAGCCATAGCAGGAAGGTCGCGTAGAGCCGCGGATTCATCATCAGCTTGTCGGCGGCAAGCACGCTGATGGCGCCGCGTCCGTCGCGGGTGGTGCGCATGATATCGGCGATACGCAGTGCCGGTTCGCCGAAGAAATTTGCGGCTCCCTGTTGCTCCAGGACCAGCAGCGTGCGCTGGATCGCCCCGACCGATGGCTTCGTCACGTTGCCGTAGCGCGAGCCGATCTCGTCGGCACGCTCGGCGATGTTGGCCAAGAGCGCCTGCAGGTCCTTCATGTCGAGCAGCAGCAGACCTTCCTCGTCAGCCAGGCGGAAGGCGATGTTCATGATGCCTTCCTGCGCCTCGGTCAGGTTCATCAGGCGCGACAGCAACAACGGCCCCATTTCCGAGACCGTGGCGCGGATCGGATGACCCTGTTCGCCGAACAAGTCCCAGAAGATGACGGGGAATTCCTGGAAGTTATAAGGATCGAGCTTGACCTGTTCGGCCCGCTTGACGAGGAAATCCTGTGCCGTGCCCATCATCGCGATGCCCGACAGATCCCCCTTGATGTCGGCGCAGAACACAGGCACGCCGGCGTTGGAAAATCCTTCGGCCAGGATCTGCAAGGTGACTGTCTTGCCGGTACCGGTGGCGCCCGTCACCAGGCCATGACGATTCCCATATCGTAGCAACAGCTGCTCGGCACGCTGATAGCTGTCGTCGGGCTTGCGGCTGGCGCCGATGAAAATACTGGTGTCGTCAGCCATATGTCCGGTCTCCGCAAACTGATGTGTCTAAAGCCAGTGGCCTTGCCGCAGGTATAGTGAGGCCATTGCACAGCGACAATGCCATTCGTCCAAATCCGGGCCATTCGCCCAAATCGCCCCATTCGTTCAAATCGGGTTTTTGGAGCTTGCGGATTTTGCCGCTGTTTGGCAATCGTCGTCCACGCGGATTGACCTATATCTGATGGATCGAATCCGGTCACTGGAAGCGCATTGCATTGCGATATCGGACCAGGGACCGTAGACTGGACTGCTCCCGGCTGGTGCGGCCGTATGAAACGAGGAGGACGGATGGGCGCCGGAGCCTTGATCCAGGACGTGGAACCCGAAAACATCGAGCGCCAGCGATGGCTCGCATTGGCGGAAAAGGCTTTGGCAGGCGCTTCCTTCGAGGAAAGGCTGGTCTCGCACAGCGACGACAACATCCGTATCGAACCGCTCTACGACCGCAGCACCGCGGCGGAACCGATCGTACGCGCAAACCCGAAATCGCCATGGATCGTCAGCCAGCGAGTCGACGATCCCGACACCAACCGCGCCAAAAGCCAAGCGCTGGAGGATGTGGCACAGGGTGCCACGGGATTGTCGCTGGTCTTCGAGGGGGCGCCGAACGCGTTCGGATACGGCTTGCCGAGAACGGCGGAGGCGTTGGAGGCGGTGCTGGACGGCATTCCGCTCAACCGCATCCAGGTTCGTATCGACGCCCATCCCTGGAGCCGCGCCGTGGCCGACTGGCTGGTCGCTTTCCTGAGCAAGCGGCGGTCGGACCCGGCAAAACTCAACCTCTCCTTCGGCATCGATCCAGCAGCGATCTTCGCGGGAACCGGTCGGCTGCGCATGTCGATCGAGGCGCTGCGGGCCTCCATGCCGCAGTCGCTGGCGCATTTCTTCGCGATGGGCGTTCCGGGCGTGCTGCTGGAAGCTGACGGGCGCGTGTTCCACAATGCCGGCGCCACGGAAGCGCAGGAACTTGGCATCATGCTGGCTTCGGCTGTCTCCTACCTCAGAATGTTCGAGACGGCGCGGCAGCCGCTTGTCTATGCCGCACCTCATATCGGTTTTGCACTCAGCGTCGACCAGGACCAGTTGCTCTCGATAGCCAAGATGCGGGCGCTGCGCAGGCTCTGGGCGCGGGTGCAGGAGGCTTGTTCGATCCCGACATCCACGGCCAGTATCCATGCCGAGACGTCGTTTCGCATGATGACGGCGATGGACCCGGAGACCAACATCCTGCGCACCACCATTGCATGCTTTGCCGCGGCGTGCGGCGGCGCCGATTCGATCTCCATCCTGCCGCACACGATCGCGCACGGTCTGCCGGCGGGTTTTGCCCGTCGTGTTGCCCGCAACACGCAGCTGATCATGGCCAATGAAAGCCATATCGATCATGTCACCGATCCCGCCTATGGTTCCGGCGCTGTGGAAGCGCTGACCGCGGAATTGTGCGAACTGGCCTGGGCGGAGTTGCAGACGATCGAAGCCGAGGGCGGTGTCCTGTCCAGCCTTCAGGACGGACACATCCAGAAGCGCGTTCACGCAGCGGCGGAGCAGCGCAATGCAGCCTACCGCACAGGTGAACGGGCCATCATCGGCACCACGCTCTATCCATCGAAGAACGAACGCCCCGTCGAGACGCTGGCGGCGGAACGGCGACCGGCCTTCACCGAAGGCGTTGCCGTTTGCGAGCCGCTGTTTCCAGTCCGCGTCGACCAATCGATCGGAGCCGGCTCTTGATCCCGGACTTCGGCCAGATCGGCTGGGTCCCGCCACGCCGCACGCCTGTCGAGGTCAAAGGCCAGCGGACCACGCCGGAAGGGCTCATTGCCAAGCATCTGTACAATCAAAGCGACCTCAAGGGGTTGCCGCATCTCGACACCTATCCCGGCCTGCCACCCTTCGTGCGCGGCCCCTACCCGACCATGTATGTCCAGCAGCCCTGGACGATCCGGCAATATGCCGGTTTCTCGACGGCCGAAGATTCCAACGCCTTTTACCGGCGCAACCTTGCCGCCGGCCAGAAGGGGCTGTCGGTCGCCTTCGATCTCGCCACGCATCGCGGCTATGACAGCGACCATCCGCGTGTTGCCGGCGATGTCGGCATGGCGGGCGTCGCCATCGATTCCATCCTCGACATGCGGCAGCTCTTCGACGGCATTCCGCTCGACGAGATGACGGTATCGATGACGATGAACGGCGCGGTGCTGCCGATCATGGCGCTTTACATCGTCGCCGCGGAAGAACAGGGCGTTGCACAGAGGGATCTCGCCGGGACCATTCAGAACGACATTTTGAAGGAGTTCATGGTCCGCAACACCTACATCTATCCGCCAAAGCCTTCGATGCGGATCGTGTCGGACATCTTCTCATACACATCGAAGAACATGCCGAAGTTCAATTCGATATCGATCTCCGGCTATCACATGCAGGAGGCCGGCGCGACGGCCGACCTTGAGCTCGCCTACACGATCGCCGATGGCATCGAATATGCCCGCGCCGGCGTCGCGGCGGGCCTCGACATCGACCGCTTTGCGCCTCGCCTGTCCTTCTTCTGGGCCATCGGCATGAATTTCTTCATGGAAGTCGCCAAGCTGCGGGCCGCGCGCCTGTTGTGGGCGACCCTGATGCAGAAGAATTTTTCGCCCAAGGACGAGCGCTCGCTGTCGCTGCGCACCCATTGCCAGACTTCTGGCTGGTCGCTGACAGCGCAGGATCCCTACAACAACATTGTCCGCACCATGATCGAGGCGATGGCGGCAACGCAGGGCCACACCCAGTCGCTGCACACCAATTCCTTCGACGAGGCGATGGCGCTGCCGACCGACCACTCGGCGCGGATCGCCCGCAACACCCAGCTCATCCTCCAAAAGGAATCCGGCACCACGCGCATCATCGACCCGTGGGGCGGTTCGGCCTATCTCGAACGGCTGACGCATGATCTGGCGGCGCGCGCTCTTGCCCATATCGAGGAGGTCGAGGCGCTCGGCGGCATGGCGGCGGCGACCGAACAGGGCATTCCCAAGCTGCGCATCGAGGAAGCCGCCGCGCGCACGCAGGCGCGGATCGATTCCGGCGAGCAGATGCTGGTCGGCGTCAACGCCCATCGGCCCGAGACCGACATCGAGGTCGACGTGCTGAAGATCGACAATGCCGAGGTCAGGGCCCGGCAATTGTCGAAGCTGCAACGGCTGAAGGGCACGCGCGACGTCGCCGCCGTCGAAAGCGCGCTCGATGAGCTGACCCGTGCCGCGCAAGGCAATGAAAACCTGCTGGAATTCGCCATCCGAGCGGCGCGCGCCAATGCCACGGTCGGCGAGATTTCATTCGCGTTGGAAAGGGCGTTTGGGCGCCACGTCGCCACGGTACAGACCATTTCCGGGGTCTATCGGAAGGCGCTTGGCGATCATCCCGTGGTCGACGGTCTGCAGGACAAGCTTGACGCCTTCGAGAAGAAGACCGGCGGCAAGCCGCGCATCCTGGTCGCCAAGATGGGACAGGACGGCCACGACCGCGGCCAGAAGGTCATCGCCACGGCCTTCGCCGATCTCGGCTTCGACGTCACCGTCGGCGCGATGTTCCAGACACCGGAGGAGATCGCGAGACTAGCGGTTCAACAGGACGCCCACATCGTCGGCGCCTCGTCGCTGGCGGCGGGACATCTGACGCTGATCCCCGAACTGCGCGACGCGCTGAAAAAGCTCGGCCGCGGCGACATGCTGATCGTCGCCGGCGGCGTCATTCCACCGCAGGACTATGACGCGGTGCTGCAAGCCGGCGCTGCGGAAATCTTCCCACCGGGCACGGTCATTCCGGAGGCGGCGGATCGTTTGCTGGACCGGCTGCTGGCGGTCCGCTAGGCTTGTTATAATATCTGTTGCAACTTCTCGCCGGTCGAGTTATAATCGGCGTTGCAACAGGATATCTGTCATGAACACGACCATTCGCAAGATCGGTAATTCGGAAGGTGTGATCCTGCCCAAGGATCTGCTCGATCGTCTGAACATGAAGACAGGTGATCAGCTCCAGATCGTCGAAACGGACAAGGGCATTGCCCTTGAGCCGATGGACGACAGTTTCGAGCGGCAGATGGAAGCTGCTCGCAAGGTCATGGACAAATACAAGGTCGCGCTTCAGAAGCTCGCCGAATGAGCTGGGAGTTCCTTACCCGGCGTGCGGTTGAAGCGATGCACGCCGAGCAGTTGCGCAGGCATGGCGGTGCTCAAGGTTTGAGAGATGAAAATGCTCTCGAATCTGCGCTCGCGCGTGCCGAGAACAAGGCCAACTACGAAAACCCTTCGGTTGAAGACCTAGCAGCCGCCTATGTCTTCGGCATCGCAAGAAATCACGCCTTTGTCGACGGCAACAAGCGCACGGCCATAGTTGCAGCCGGTGCATTTTTGATCGTGAACGGCCATGTCCTGACAGCCGACAACGGCACGCTCTACGAATTCGTCATGGCCGTTGCTTCAGGCGAGATCGATGAAGCCGGAGCCGCGGCGTTCTTCCGCGACCATGTCGTCAAGATCGAGGATTAGCTCTCGGAAAGCTTGACGATTTCCCATTCCTTGCCGTTGACGCTGGCCAAGTCGCCGATCTTCTTGCCGAATAGGGCGACCGCCATCGGCGAAACATGCGAAATGCTACCCTTGGTGGGATCAGCCTCGTCTTCGCCGACAATTTTCCAGTGGACCTTCCTGCCGTCGTCGCCCTCGATCGTGACGCCCATGCCGAAGCGCACCACGTCGCTGCCCGGCTCCGGTACGGAGAGTTCGGCGCTTTCACGCCGGGCGGTCCAATAGCGCAGGTCGCGCGACACGACCGCGATGCGCTCGCGGTCGGCTTTGCGTTCGGCTTTTGCCAATATGTCGCGCAGATCGGCCAGATTCTCCTCGATCTGCGCCAAGCCGCGTTCCGTCACCAGATTGCGGTGGTGGCTGACTGGCCGTTCACCGACACCGGCAATGGCATTTTCGCTGTCTTCCTCGCGGGTGAAAGCTCTGCTCATTCCTTGAACTTAGGCGCGGAAAGGCTGCACGACAAGCCATCGTAGCGGCCTCGGTGGGAGAGACATAACGGCTGGCACGATTCCTGCGATATCAGGCTTGAACGCTGGGATTCTGTGCCGATGTTGAACAGACGAACGCTGCTGACCGGGACCGCAGGCTTTGCCGTTATGGGCCTTGCGCTCGGCAAGGCGGTGGCCGCAAGCTTGAGCGGCATCGAGAAAGCCTCGATGCGCGGCTCGATCAATGCCACAGAACTCGGCGTGCAGCCCGGCACATCAGACGATCAGAGCAAGGCCTTCGCCAAGCTGCTGCGTGACGCCAATGCCCGCGATATGCCGGTGTTCCTGCCGCCCGGGACTTATGTCGTCTCCAATCTCTCGCTGCCCGGCCGCGTGCGGCTTTCCGGCGTGCCGGGCGCGACGCGCGTCGTTTACGGCGGTGACGGCCACCTTTTCATGGCCGAACAGGCTGACCATATCGAACTCAGCGGTCTGGTCTTTGATGGTTCGAACCGCACGATGGGCGGTTACACGCAAGGGCTGCTCGATCTGCGCCGTATCGCGCACCTCGCCATCGACAATTGTCAGATCACCGGCAGCGGCAAGAACGGACTGGCGCTGGAACACGCGATCGGCCGGATCGAGCGCAGCGAGATATCGGGCGCCGCCGATGCCGGCATTTACTCGGTCGAGGCTGGCGGGCTGTCCATTACGGGCAACACCGTCTCCGATTGCGCCAATGGCGGCATCCTCGTGCACCGCTGGCAGGTGGCCGAAGACGGCACCATGGTCACCGGCAACCGCGTCCAACGGATCCAGGCACGCAGCGGCGGAACCGGGCAGAACGGCAACGGCATCAATGCCTTTCGCGCCGGCAATGTCGTCATCTCGGGCAACATCGTCTCGGACTGCGCCTTCTCGGCGATCCGCGCCAACAGCGCCAGCAACCTGCAGATATCGGGTAACACCTGCTCGCGCTCGGGCGAAACGGCGGTCTATTCCGAGTTCTCGTTCG
This sequence comes from Mesorhizobium sp. M7A.F.Ca.CA.004.12.1.1, assembly GCF_003997835.1. NCBI lineage: Bacteria > Pseudomonadati > Pseudomonadota > Alphaproteobacteria > Hyphomicrobiales > Phyllobacteriaceae > Mesorhizobium > Mesorhizobium sp. M7A.F.Ca.CA.004.12.1.1. The sequence goes on along the minus strand of NZ_RZRK01000011.1, from coordinate 2,372 downwards.
AAGGCGCCATCATCAGCAACAACATCGTCGACGGCGCCGCCAACGGCATCTCGATCGTCAATTTCAACGAAGGCGGCCGCATGGGCGTCTGCTCCGGAAACATCGTGCGCAATCTGTCGACCAGCGGTCCCTACCCCGCCGACTCGCCGGGATTTGGCGTCGGCATCGGCGTTGAGGCCGACACCACCGTTTCCAACAACGTCATCGAGAACGCGCCGCTTTATGGCATGCAGATCGGCTGGGGTCCCTACCTGCGCAATGTCGTCGCTACGGGCAACATCATCCGCAACGCCGGAACCGGTATCGTCGTGTCCGTGGTCGAGGGTGCCGGCACGGCGGTCATTTCAGACAATATCATCGACGGCGCGCTCAACGGTGCGGTTGTCGGCCAGCGCTGGGCCGAGCCCGCAACGGGCGACCTCGCCTCGTCAAACGATACCGGCTATGCGCATCTGACCGTCGAGCGCAATCACGTCAGTTGAGGGCTGCCGTCGGCCTCAGCGCCCCGACCTTGGCACCGTTGCGGTTTTCGATGGGCGTGTTTGCCAACTCGCTCAGCTTGAACGCCAATGCCTCGTCGGCGCGCAACAGTTTGGCGAGGACGGTGGCAATCATGGCTTCGCCGGCGCGGCCGGCGCCATCATCGCATTTGAGCGCGATGCCGAGACCAAGTTCCGGAATTGCCGCACAATGGACGCCCTCGGCGCCGCCTTTCGTAAATATCCGCCCGGGTGCGGCCTCCATCAGTGCGACGTCTTCGCGGCCGCTGCCGGCAACGAAGAAGGGCTCGGCCATGCATGCAGCCAGCAGCCGCCTCGCGGCCTTGGCTCGCTCGGGACCAAAACCTGATGTCGTGGCCATGCGGGCAAAGCCGAGCGCGAAGCTCCTGAGCGGCACCGCATAGGTTGGGATCGAACAGCCATCGATGGCCCGCTGGTCCTCACCATGGACAGCGCCCGTCACCGATTGCATGGCGTCGCGCACCATTTCCTGCAGGCCATGTCCCGGCTTGACATAGCCGCGATGCGCAATGCCGGCGTGGACGCAGGTGCAGAGGAAGCCGGAATGCTTGCCGGAACAATTGTTGTGCAACGCGTTCGGTGAACCGCCGGCGCGGGCGAGCGCAATCTCGGCGTCATGGTTGGACGGCCAATGTGTGCCGCATTCGAGTGCTGATCCGTCCAGCCCGGCCTTGGCCAGCATGGATCGCGCAAGATCGACATGGGCCGGCTCGCCCGAGTGGGACGCACAGGCGAGCGCCAGTTCGCGGTTGCCGAAGCCATAGGCATCGGCCGCACCGCTTTCGACCAGCGGCAGTGCCTGGATCGCCTTGACCGCCGAGCGCGGAAACACCGACTTGGCTGTGTCGCCGATCTCCCAGACGGGCTTGCCATCGCCATCGAAGACCGCGACTGAGCCGCGATGCGCGCTCTCGACGATCGCGCCGCGCAACACTTCGATCAGAACCGGATTTGTCATGAACCCTCCCGTAAATGCGGGCGGTTTACCTGATCCGGTCGAGAATGGAAACGTAGTTTGCGACCGCCGCACCGCCCATATTGAAGATGCCGCCAAGCTTGGCGCCCGGCACCTGGATGCCGCCGGCCTCGCCGACAAGCTGCATGGCGGTCAAGACATGCATCGACACGCCCGTGGCGCCGATCGGATGGCCCTTGGCCTTCAGCCCGCCGGATGGATTGACCGGCAGGCGGCCATCCCTGGCCGTTGTGCCGTCCAGCGCAAGCTTTGCCCCCTCTCCCGGCTTGGCAAGACCCATCGCCTCGTATTCGATCAGTTCGGCAATGGTGAAGCAGTCATGCGTCTCGACGAAGGACAGATCGTCGAGCGTCACGCCGGCTGATTTCAACGCCCGGTTCCAGGCCTGTTCGCACCCTTCGAAGGTCAGGATGTCGCGCTTCGACATCGGCAGGAAATCCTGCACATGCTCGTTGGCGCGGAAGGCAACGGCACGGCGCATCTTCAGCGCCGTGGCGGTGTCGGCAAGGATAAGGGCGGCGGCGCCGTCGGAGACCAGCGAGCAGTCGGTGCGCTTCAGTGGGCCGGCAACGAACGGGTTCTTCTCGCTCTCCTGGCGGCAGAACTCGTAGCCGAAATCCTTGCGCATCTGTGCATAGGGGTTGTCGACGCCGTTCTTGTGGTTCTTGGCGGCAATCATGGCCAGCGCATCCGACTGGTCGCCGTAGCGCTGAAAATAGGCCTGCGCGATCTTGCCGAAGACGCCGGCGAAACCCGCCGGTGTCTCGCCGTCCTCGGGCAGATAGGACGCCTTGAGCAGGTTCTTGCCGATCTCCGGCCCCGGCGTCGTCGTCATCTGCTCGGCGCCGACCACCAGCACGATGCGGGCGGCATTG
>NZ_RZRK01000119.1:0-10672 GCF_003997835.1 Mesorhizobium sp. M7A.F.Ca.CA.004.12.1.1 | reverse complement strand
GCAACACGCTGGCCGAAGCGATCCGCGAGGGTCTCGGCACCATCAGGCAAGCGGTCGAGGATTTGACCGCGCACGACAGCGATACATTCATGGTCGGCTGCAGCCACGACTTCGCGCAGGCATGGCTGATGCCGCGCTTCGGCCTCATCACATCGCAGGTTGCCGATGGCCGGGTGCTGCTGCAGACATCCACCGATTACAGGGATTTCGATCAGCCTGAAGTGGCATTGTCGATCCGTTTCGGCGAAGCCGGGCAATGGCCCGAATTCGTGACCGAAAAACTGCTCGACGGTGAATGGTTCCCGGTCTGCGCGCCGGCGTTCCTGGCGCGTTATCCGGCGCTCGCCTCGGAAGACCCCGAGGCTTTCATGGCGGTGCCGCTGCTGCATCAGGTGACGCCGCCCGGCGCGATCGACAGTTGGCAATCATGGATCGGAACCGACCGGAAACTCGACGGACCTCGGTTCACCAGCTACATGTCGATGATCCACGAAACCATCGCCGGGCGCGGCGCGGCACTCGCCTGGGCGGGATTTGCCGATGAGCATCTGCGCCGCGGCCAGCTCGTCCGGCTGACGAAAACCTCGCGTCGCCACGCCGGCTCCTTCCACATCGTCATGAGGAAGAATGCCGGCCCGGTGGTCAGGGCGGTGGCGCAGGCGCTGCTGGCCAGCGTCGGCGACAGCTAACAGATCAGGCCTCGCGACCAAACCGCGACGCTTCATGACGCGCGCCCCAGGCCGGCATGGCGGCCTCGATCTCGGCCTCCGACTTGAAGGCATCGGAGGCGTAGCGATCGACACGGAACCGCTCGGCGGAAACGAACGGGGTGTGCCCGAGGACCAGTTCGCAGGATAGCCGGCCAAGACCCGGTCCATGGGTGACGCCGCTCTCATTGTCGCCGCCGACGACCACGACATTGTCGCTGCCGGGCACCTTGCCGACGACAAGGCCGTTGTCGGGCGTGTAGCACGGCACGCCTTGCGCCCAGCTCGCGATCGTCGAACCGCGCAGCGGCGGGAACACAGTCTGCAACTCGGCAAGCTCCTGCTCGGAGGTCTCCCGCATCAGCTCGATATTGTGCGGCTGGCCAGGTTCGATCTCGTTGTCGTCGGTCTTGTAGAGAGGTTTGTAATGCCGGCCGGTTCCCCACATGACGGCGCCGAATGTTTCGCGCAGCCACAGCCGCAATTCGCGGCATTGGACCGTGGGAATGGTCGACGGCAGCCCACGATCGTCGGTGACGATGCGCGTTGCGACGACGCGCAGCAGCGGCAACTTCCAGCCGAGGCCTGATATGACCTGGTTGTTCCAGGCGCCGGCGGCAACGATCACGCCGTCAGCCTCAAGGCTGCCCTGATCGGTCTCGATGGTCACCCGGTCACCGGCATCATGGACGGCCGTTACGCGTGTGCCGCTGCGAAAAACACCGCCGAGCTCGCTGATCTGGCCGGTCAGTACCCCCATCGCCAGCTTGGTGTCGAGCTGGATGCCATGCGGATTGTAGGCGGCCGAATGGACCCGCGCCGGATCGATGAGGCCCTGCATCTTCTGGCCGATCTGCGCGGCGTTCAAATCCTGCATTTCCGGCGGGGCATAGGGTGAGTCCAGCACCGGTCGGACGAAACGCTCGCGCCCATCCTCGGTCAGCGCCATGATCAAGGTGCCGTTTGGCCGATAACCGATCTCGACGCCGACCTCGTGCAGCCTGCGATAGAAATCGAGGCCATATTGCTGCAGTTGAAGGCCTTCTTCACCGAGCGGGATCATGCCGGCGGACCAATGGGAGACGAAGCCCGCGCCGGCGCTGGTGGTCGCGGCACCCGGCTGACCCGCATCGATGACCGTCACCCGGCGCACGCCGGACCGCAGCAAATGGAAAGCCGCGCTGCAGCCGATAATACCGCCGCCGATCACGGCGATATGCCTGCTATCGCTCCCGCCATGGCTTCCGTTTGAGCTCATCTTTGTTCTCCCTTTTGCCGATGGCCCGGTCGGAGCGACATGCAGCGACGGCGACCATACAGGCCCGTTCGGAGCTGTCTAGACACATGTGTCTGTGGCCTGATACTTGATGCGCACTGCATCTGGATCACACATCCGGAACGCCGCTTGATCTGGCCTTCCGTTGTTGGTGTTGCCGAGAGAGCGAGGAAAAAAGTGAGCGTTTCGACTGCCGCCAAGGCCATTTTCGACAGTGAAATCATATGGGACGCGCATTCCGGCTTCATGCCGGATCCGGCTGCGGACCTGAACAATCTGCAGATCTGGCGCGACGCCGGCATCGACTATCTGTCAATCGATGTCGGCTTCGACCTGTTGCCCTGGGAGCAGACAGTGCGGACGCTCGCAAATTTCCGTCACTGGATCCTTGCCAATCCCGAGCACTACACGCTGGTCTCCTCCGTCGCGGAAATCCGCAAGGCCAAGCTCGAGGGCAAACTGGCGATCACCTTCGACATTGAGGGCATGAACGCGCTCGACGGCCGCATCGAAATGGTCGAGTTCTATCACCATCTGGGTGTGCGCCAGATCCTGTTCGCCTACAACAGGAACAACCTCGCCGGCGGCGGTTGCCACGATGTCGAGACCAGCCTGACGGCATTCGGCCGCGAGGTCATCGACGAGATGAACCGTCTCGGCATGTTCGTCGACGTCACCCACACCGGCTACCGCACCTCGATGGAGGTGATGGAATACTCGAACCGCCCTGTCATCTTCTCGCACTCCAACGCCAAGGCCCTGTGCGGCCATGGCCGCAACATCACCGACGAGCAGATAAAGGCCTGCGCGCGCACCGGCGGCATCGTCGCGATTGTCGGGCTCAATCGTTTCCTGGGAGAAGGGCGGACGGACTCGGACAGGCTGGCTGACCACATCGAATATCTCGTCGACCTGGCTGGCCCAAATCATGTCGGCATCGGACTGGACTACGCCTTTCCGGTTGATGTCAAAGGCATCGACCGCATCATTTCCGACAATCCGCAATTCTGGCCCAAGAGCGAATATCCGGAAGGGGCGACGACCTACGCGGCTCCCGGCCAGATGCGCGAACTGACCGATGTGCTTCTGCGCCGCGGCCAGTCCGAGCAGACCGTGCGCAACGTCCTGGGCGGCAATTTCGTGCGCCTGGCGGCCGAAATCTGGAAGTGAAGGTAGCGGAGAGCGCGTCTCCGCTCCAGCTCTTGATCCAGGCCCCACCGAATAGCGGGCCAGGCCGCACCGTGTGCGCGATCACATTTCGCGCTTAGCCGCTTGCCCATGCCGACGTAGCGGCGGGGTCGGATCGGATATCGAGATTTCCCGCAAGATCGTCCGTCTCCAAGATTCGGACATGCCGGCAAAATTTTCGCTAGACATAGATGTCTATTATTAGCAGTTTTAGCTGACAGACACATTCGGCCCGGCTTGGAGAATGGCCAACGGCTGGAAAGCAAAACAACGAAAACAGCAGAGGGGTAGAGCATGTCCATTCTAGCCGACACCAGGGTTTCGCGCCGCAGCCTGCTCGCCGGAGCCGGCGCTTTCGGCCTCGCCTCAATGGTCAATCCAAAAGTTTCCTGGTCGAGCGACGGGCCGATCCTCAAGGTGCGATCCTACGCCGACATCCAGACGCTCGACCCTTGCTTCCGGCTGGCGGCGCCTGAAGGCGACATCACCAGCGTCATCTTCGCCGGCCTCGTCGTCACCACGCCGGGCGATAGCTGGGGCTGGCGGCCGATGGCGGCGGAAACGATCAAGCAGCTCGACCCGCTGACCGTCGCCTTCCAGCTGCGCGACAATATCGGTTTCACAGACGGCTACGGCCAGATGACGGCGGAAGACGTCAAGTTTTCGATCGAACGCATCGCCGACCCCGCCAACAAAAGCCCCTATTCCGGCGACTGGGCAACGCTCAAGGAAGTCGAGGTCAAGGACAAGCTGTCGGGGCTGATCCACCTGAAGCAGGCCTTCGCGCCGCTGTGGACGTCGACCTTGCCGACGCCGTCCGGCACCATCCTGTCGAAGCGCGCCATCACCGAGCTCGGCGGCAAGATGGGCGTCAAGCCGGTGGCCCAGTCGGGCCCCTACATCCTGAAGGAATGGCTGCCCAAGCAGCGCACGGTGCTGGTGCGCAATCCCGACTGGAAGTACGAGCAGGGCGCCTTCGCGGAAATCCACATCCATCCGATCGAGGATGAGAAGACCGCCGAACTTGGCTATGAGGCCGGCGACCTCGACTACACCTGGACCGCGGTCTCCTCGATCTCGCGGCTGAAGCAGACACCGCCGCCAAAGACGACCGTCGTCGAGAAGCCTTCGCTGGCCTTTGTCTGGCTCGGCATGAACCAGGATGTCGCTCCCTTCAACAATCCGAACATGCGCCGCGCGGTTCAGTACGCCGTGGACCGCAAGGCGGTGGTCGACGCTGCCTATTTCGGTGCGGCCGCCACGGCCACCGGCATCATCGCGCCCGGTCTGCCTGGCCATCGCGAGAAGAACCTCTTCGATTTCGATCCGGACCGCGCCCGCGACATGATCGCCAAGGAGGGGCTGGCCGGCACCACGATCACGCTCGACATCCTCAACAAGACCGAGCGGCTGACCGCGGCGCAGGTCGTGCAGTCGAACCTGCAGGATGTCGGTCTCACTGTGGAGATCAAGCAGAACGACAGCGGCACCTTCTGGACGCTTGGCGCCAAGGAAGGCGACTACTACAAGAAGCTGCAGATGATCATCAGCCGCTTCTCCATGCAGCCGGACCCGAGCTGGGCCACCGCCTGGTTCACCCGCGACCAGATCGGCGTCTGGAACTGGGAGCGTTTTTCCAGCGAGGAATTCGACAAGCTCAACGCCGAGGGCATGGTCGAGCTCGACCCGGCAAAGCGCGATGTCATCTACAAGAAGCTTCAGGACCTGATGGAGGAGAACGGCAACTACATTTTCCTGACGCATGAGGTCACCGGCATCATGAATCGAGACACGCTTGTGGCCGGCCTGAAGCCGAACGGCGAACCCGTGTTCACCGACTTCAAACCGGCATGATATCGGCGGGCGGGGCTCGCCCCGGCCAAAGACCATCCGACAGGTACCGAAAATGATCCGCTACGCCCTCAAGCGTCTGTGGCTTGGCGCCATCATCATCAGCGTCGCCATGATGATGATGTTCGCCATGGTCTACCTCATTCCCGGAGACCCGGCCTCCGTCGCGCTGGGGCCACGCGCGACGCCGGAGATGAAGGAGGCGCTGCGCGAGCGTATGGGCTTGGATCAACCTGTCTGGCGGCAATTCGTGAACTTCTACGGCTCTGCCTTGCATGGCGATCTCGGCACCGAGGTTCTGTCGAACCGGCCGGTCCTGGACGTGGTGATGGAACAGCTTCCGTTCACGCTGGCGCTGGTGGTCGGCGGCATCACGTGGTCGGTGGCGCTGGGCATCCCGCTTGGCTGCATCGCGGCGGTGCGGCGCGGCGGCTTTGTCGATCAGGTGATCGGGGTGCTGTCGGTGGCGATGATCGCCGTGCCATCCTTCGTCGTCGCCATCTATTCGCTGCTGGTGTTTGCGGTCGCCCTGCAATGGCTGCCGGCGATCGGCGCCGGCGAACCGGGCGACCTCGCCAGCCGGCTTCAGCACCTCATCCTGCCGTCTCTAGCGGTCGGCCTTGGCTGGATCGGCTACATCTCGCGCATGGTGCGCGCCTCGATGCTGGAGACACTGGAGGCCAGCCATATCCGCACGGCGCGCGCCTTCGGCCTGACCGAGCACCGGATCGTCTACACCTACGCGCTGCGTATCGCCGTGCTGCCGACGATCACCTTGCTCGGCGTCGGCATCGGCCACATGCTGTCGTCTTCCGTTTTCGCCGAAATCGTCTTCGCCCGCCCCGGCATCGGCAAGCTGGTCTATGAGGCGATCTCGGTGCGCAACTACCCCATCGTCTCCGGAGCCGTGCTGGTCACCACGGTCTTCTTCGTCCTCGTCAACGTAGCGGCCGACATTCTGGTCGGCCTATTGGATCCCCGTGTCAGATCAAGTTTCAACTGAGCTGCCGTCCCGCAGCTTCCGTCTCGGCATGATATGGCGCACCGTGCGCCGCATCATGCGCGAGCCGCTGGGCGCCATCGGCCTGACGCTGGTGACGGTCGTGGTGCTGTCAGCGGTCTTCGCCAGCCTCCTGACCAGCTATGCGCCGAGCAAGATATCGCCGGCCGAACGCTTCGCTTCGCCGAGCCTGCTGCATCTGCTCGGCACCGACCATCTCGGCCGCGATCTTCTCACCCGGGTGCTCTATGGCGGGCGCGTCGCGCTTTTGATCGCGCTGGGCGCGACAGCGGTGTCGCTGGTTGTCGGCGTCGTGCTGGGGCTGATCGCAGGCTATGGGCCGCGCTGGCTCGACAATGTGCTGCTGCTGATCTTCGACGCGGTGAAGAGCTTTCCCACCGTTATGCTGGCGCTGACGCTGGTCACCCTGTTCGGCCCCTCGCTCTACGCGGTGGTGCTGGTGGTGATGCTGGTCAATGTGCCGGGTTATGCCCGCATCATCAGAACCCAGACGCTGGTGCTCAAATCAGCCGAACATGTCATGGCGGCGCGCTCGATGGGCGCCAGTGCGGGCCGCATCCTGCGCGTCCATATCCTGCCCAACATCATCGGCCCGATCCTGATCTTGATATCGATGGACATTCCCGTGGTGGTGGCGATCGAGGCCGGCATGAGCTTTCTCGGGCTCGGCGTGCGGCCGCCGACGCCGAGCTGGGGCGCGATCCTCAATGACGGCTTCGCCAACATTCGCGATTCCTACTGGATCGTGATTGCCGGCGGCCTGCCGATCGTGCTGACGACACTCGGTTTCACCTTCTTCGGCGAGACGCTGCGCGACCTCTTCGATCCCAGGCTGAAGGGACGCTCATGACGGTTCTCGAGGTCAAGAATCTGAGCGTCGCCTTCCACACCGAGAGTGGGCGATTGGAGGCGCTGAAGCAGGTGAGCTTTTCCGTGCCGGCCAACCGCAGCGTCGGCGTGGTCGGCGAATCCGGCTGCGGGAAATCGACGCTCATCAACGCCATTCTCGGCCTGCTCGCCGACAATGGTGAAATCACATCGGGCGAGATCATCTTCGAGGGCGACAAGGACCTTGCCCGGCTCGACCCCACCGCGATGCGCGGCTTGCGCGGTCTCAGGATCGCCACCGTGTTCCAGGATCCGATGGGCGCGCTCAACCCGGTGCTGTCGGTGGGGCGCCAGATGCGCGACATCCAGTATCGCTCGAACCTGTCGAAGCGGGACAAGGATGCGCGCTCGGTCGCCATGCTGCGCAAGGTTCGCATTCCCGATCCGGAAAGCCGGCTGACGCAGTTTCCGCACGAGTTCTCCGGCGGCATGAAGCAGCGCATCGCCATCGCCATGGCGCTGATGATGGAACCGGCGCTGCTGATCGCCGACGAGCCGACGACTGCGCTCGATGCGACGCTGGAGGTGGCCACTATCGAACTGCTCAAGGATCTGCAGCGCGACATCGGCTGCTCGGTGCTGTTCATCTCGCATCATCTGGGCGTGATTGCCGAACTCTGCGACGAGATGATCGTGATGTATGCCGGTGAGGTGGTGGAGAGCGGCACGACTCGCGAGATCTTCCACGATGCGCGCCATCCCTACACGCAGAAGCTTTTGGCCTGTGATCCCGCGCGGCTGTCGCAGCGGGTTGCCCGCCTGCCGACCATCGCCGGGACCTTGCCGGATCTGCGCCGCCGACCAAGCGGCTGCGTCTTCCAGCCGCGCTGCGATCGCGCCGACGCCCAATGCCTGACGACGCCTCCCAGCGCAATCCTCGGTGGGTCTCACATCGCCCGCTGCTGGCATGCGGACATTCCCTTGGGAGCGATGAACGCATGAGTTCCGACGACCTGCTCCGTGTCAGCGATCTGCGTGTCTCGTTCCGGGTTGGCGGCCTGTCCGCCAGACTTGCCGGGCGAGCCACCGAGATCGAAGCGGTGTCCGGTGTCAGCTTCACGCTTCAACGAGGCAGCACCTTCGCATTGGTCGGCGAATCCGGCTCGGGCAAGACGACGCTGGCGCGCACGCTCAACGGTCTTCAGCCGGTGAAAGCGGGCACGATCCTGTTTGAAGGGCAGGAACTGCAAGGCCTGTCCAACGCCGCCATGAAACCGGTGCGGCGGCGCATGCCGATGATGTTCCAGGATCCGGTCGGATCGTTGTCGCCGCGGCTCAGCGTGCGGTCGCTGCTGTCGGAGCCTTTCGTCATCCACGGACTGTCGGATCGCGATCTCAACGCCGAAGTCACACGACTTCTTGCACTGGTCGGGCTGCCGCGCGATTTCGCCGACCGCTACCCGCACCAGCTTTCCGGCGGCCAGGCGCGCCGCGTCGGTGTGGCGCGGGCGATCGCGCTGGACCCGGTGCTGGTCGTCGCCGACGAGCCGACAGCCGGCCTCGACGTCTCGGTGCAGGGAGAGGTGCTGAACCTGCTCAACGACCTGCGTGACCGCATGGGCCTGTCGATGCTGATCATCACCCACAATCTGCATGTCGTGCGCCAGATCGCCGACCGCATGGCGGTGATGTATCTCGGACGCTTCATCGAACAGGGCGAAACCGAAGCGATCTTCCGCGCGCCGCATCATCCCTATACGGCGGCCCTTCTCTCGGCCAATCCAGAGCCCGATCCCGACAGGGTGCATCAGCGTATCACGCTGCCGGCTGACGTTCCGTCCTTGTTGGCGCGCCCTTCAGGCTGCGAATTTCACACACGCTGTCCGCAGGCCCAGGGCCGCTGCACGGTGGATGTCCCCGTCCCGGTCGCAGTTGGCGACAGCCGTCTGACCTGCCATTTCCCGCTGAACACATAAGGATCGCCACCGGCGCAAGTGTCGGCCGGGCGTTGAGAGGAGCCGCCATGCAAGATATCCGCGTCGTCACCGATTTCCCGCGCAAAGTCCGCGAGATCGAGAATTTGTGGATTCCGATGCCGGACGGCGTCAAGCTGGCCGCACGCATCTGGTTGCCGGAAGACGCGGAGGCCGATCCGGTGCCGGCGATCCTGGAATATCTGCCATATCGCAAGCGTGACGGAACGGTGGAGCGCGATGCGCTGACGCATCCCTATTTCGCCGGTCACGGCTATGCCGGCGTGCGGGTCGATATGCGCGGCTCGGGCGACAGCGAGGGGCTGTGCAAGGGTGAGTATCTGAAGCAGGAGCAGGATGACTGCCTGGCGGTCATCGAATGGCTGGCCCGGCAATCTTGGTGCTCGGGTAGTGTCGGCATGATCGGCATCAGCTGGGGCGGCTTCAACGGGCTGCAGGTCGCCGCCCGCCGCCCGCCGGCGCTGAAAGCCGTCGTCTCGCTGTGCTCGACCGACGACCGCTATAATGATGACGTGCATTATCTCGGCGGCGCGATGATGTGCGACAATCTGATGTGGGGAACCACCGCTTGGGCCATCGCCATGACGCCACCGGATCCGCTTGTTGTCGGCGACCGCTGGCGCGAGCTTTGGGAGCAACGGCTGAACGGCAACGGCATCTGGATGCAGGACTGGTTCGAACACCAGCGCCGCGACGATTTCTACAAGCACGGTTCGATCTGCGAGGATTATTCCGATGTCGAGATCCCGGTCTATGCCGTCGGCGGCTGGGCCGACGGCTATCCCAATCCGATCTTCCGGATGCTGGAAAAACTGAGCGGTCCTCGCAAGGGCCTGATCGGACCCTGGGGCCACAAATATCCGCACTTCGCCATGCCCGGACCGCGTATCGGCTTCCTGCAGGAGTGCCTGCGCTGGTGGGATCAATATCTCAAGGGCATCGACACCGGCATTGCCGACGAGCCGATGCTGCGCGCCTGGATTCAGGATCCCGCACGGCCGGCGGCGATCTATGACGAGCGGCCCGGCCGCTGGGTGGCGGAACCGGCGTGGCCGGGACCCGGCGTCGGCGAAAAGGTGCTGAACCTTGCGCCGCATGTGCTGAGCGAAGCCAAGGGCGCAAACGCGATCCTGGAGGTTTCATCGCCACAGACGGCCGGCCTGTCGTCCGGCGCCTGGTGCGGCTATGGCGTGATGCCGACCTTGCCGGTCGACCAGCGCATGGAAGAAGGCAATGCCCTGATCTTCGAGACGGCGCCGTTGACCGAAGCGGTCGAGATCCTTGGCTTCCCCGAATTCGAGGTCAAGCTCTCCTCCGACAAGCCCGTCGCCCTTCTGTCCGCCACGCTGTCGCAGGTATTCCCTGAAGGTGCCGCCTCGCGTATCAGCTACGGCATCCTCAATCTGAGCCATCGCAACGATGATCTGGACATCGCACCCATGGTGCCGGGCCAGGCGGAGACCGTCCGCGTCAAGCTGCGCTGCTGCGGGCAGCGTTTCGAGGTCGGCGAGCGTATCCGGCTGGCGCTGGCGACATCGCATTGGCCGATCGTCTTCCCGACGGCCGAGCAGGCGACGTTGTCGATCCATTGCGGCGACAGCCGGCTGATCCTGCCGGTGCGCGCGCAGCAGAAGCTGGACGACACACTGGGGGTTTTCCTGACTCCGGAAAGCGCCGCGCCGATGGAGCAAGAGGTGCTGGCCAAGGGCGACGGCTTCCAGCGTTCGGTGTCGACGGACCAGGTCACCGGCGAGACCGTCTATCAGGTCGCCAATGATGGCGGCACGGTGCGGCATCCACATACGGG
>NZ_RZRK01001199.1:0-1269 GCF_003997835.1 Mesorhizobium sp. M7A.F.Ca.CA.004.12.1.1 | reverse complement strand
TGGCGAAACCGCCGGCGCCGAAGACCGGGATCAGGAACTGGGCTGATGTCACCGAACCGATGTCGACCATCCGGTAGATCGCCAGCACGCGTGCCCGGTCGTGATTGCCGACGCCGGAATTCAGCCAGCTTTCGACGATGGTGAACAGCCCGGCGAAGCAGAAGCCGCCAGCAAGGCGCACCGCGCACCACATCACCGGATCGATGACCAGCACCAGGAGCAAGGTGCCTACCGAGGCGATTGCCGCCAGCGCCGAAAATGCCCTGATATGGCCGACCGCCTTCATGATGCGGGTGATGGCCAGGCAGCCGAGCAGGAAGCCGGCGAAGTAGAAGGTGCCCATCAGGCCGATGTCGGAAGCCGAAAACCCTTCCTGCGCGCCGCGCAGCGCGATCAGCGTGCTCTGCAGCCCATTGCCGCCGAGCAAGATGCCGGCGGCGAGAAGAAGCGGGATCATCGGGCGGATGGAGGACATGAAGAGGCGATCACGTGTCGGTGATCCCTTCTTGGACCATCGCCCTGGCCAACGCCAGCAGCAATTCCCTGCGCCAACAGGGATGATCGCTGTATTCGCCTGGATTCGTTTCCCCCGTTTTGCTTGGTCAGCGCTCAGGGCTGCCTTCGACGTGACTGCCGATCGTCGGGCCACAGGCCAAGCCGCTCGGCTGCTCCCGTTGCGACGCCTATTCCTGCGAGGACTGCCATCAGCCCGACAATCAGGTTCGCGCTCACTTGTTCGCCCAGGAAGACAACACCGAAGATCGATGCCGTCACCGGATTCACCGCAACGGAGACGGCAACCAGTGTCGGCGGCGCGCGCTCGAGCGCGAATGCCCAAAGGAAGAAAATGAAGGCGCCGCAAATTATGGCCAGATAAGCGCTCGCGATCCACTGAGGTGCACTGAGAGTGGCAAGTCGCGCGAAGCCTCCGCTCGAAACCACCAGGACCGATAGGCAGACCGCGCCCACGCCCATGCCAAACGCCACGAACGGGATTGGCGCGGTGCGGGATAGAAATGGTCTCGACCAGACGTTGTAGAGCGCCATGCAGAAAGCGGCCGCGACCATGAGAAGATCTCCGCGCCAGGCATCTGGGGGAGCAGTCGTCAGGCTCGTGCCGAGCGCTACGGCCACTCCTGCCATTGCGATCAGCACACCGACGATCTTGCGGATGGTCGGCGGCTCGATCTTCAGAACTGCCGCGGCAAGCATGGTGAGCAGAGGCAGTGTCGAAAGCGCAAGCGCACCTCGCGCGGCCGTCGTGTAGAC
>NZ_RZRK01001198.1:0-1269 GCF_003997835.1 Mesorhizobium sp. M7A.F.Ca.CA.004.12.1.1 | reverse complement strand
GTCGAAGGCCGGGTTGTCGTAGTTGAAGTAATAGTCCTTGCGCGAATAGATATCGATGTCGTTGGGCTCGGTGTGGGAGACGATGGTCAGGTCGTAATCCTTCTTGGTGAACACCTGATCCAGCCACTGCGCCCATTCGACCGGGATGATCTCCAGATCGATGCCGACGTCGCGAAGTTGTGAGGCTATGATTTCGCCACCGAGGCGGGCATAGGCGGGCGGCGGCAGTTTCAGCGTCGCCTTGAAGCCGTTTTCGAGGCCTGCCTCTTTCAGCAATTCCTTGGCCTTGGCGACATCATGCTGGTAGCGGCCGGTGAGGTCGACATAATCCTTGCTGGCCGGCGACATGTGCGAGCCGATCGGCTGGCCGAGGCCGGCCGAGGCGCCGTCGATGATCGCCTTGCGATCGAGCGCGTAGGAGATCGCCTGCCTCACCTGCAACTTGTCGAAAGGAGGCTTCTTGTTGTTGATCGACAGGATGGTCTCACCCTCGGTCGAGCCGATCACCACCTTGAAGCGCGGATCGTCCTTGATCTGCGCGAGGCTGTCGGCATCGAAGAACGGGAAAGCCTGGATGTCGCCGGAAAGCAGGGCCGGCACATAGGCCGCGGCATCGGGCACGATGCGGAATTCGGCCTTGTCGAGGGACGCCGGTGTGCCCCAGTAATTGTCCGATTTGACCAGCGTGATCGACGATCCCTTGGCCCAGCTCTGGAACTTGAACGGGCCGGTGCCGATCGGTTTCTCCTTGTTGGTCTCTGCCGATTCCGGCGCCACGATCACCGCGTCACCCCAGCCCATATTGTAGAGGAAGGATCCCTGCGGGTTCTTCAGCGTCACTTTGACGGTCGCCGGATCGACGACGTCTATCGTATCGATGGCCGCGAATAGGCCCTTTTGCGCGTTGACCGAATTTTCGGCGCGGGCTCGATCGAGCGAGAATTTCACGTCGCCGGCATCGAAGTCGGTGCCGTCATGGAATTTCACGCCGGTGTGCAGCTTGAAGGTGTAGACCTTTCCATCATCGGAAATGGTCCAGCTTTCGGCCAGATCCGGCAGCACCTCGCCAGTGGGCCCGATGCGTGTCAGGCCCTCGAACACATTGGCATATAGAACCTCGTCGATTGCCGCGGCGGCACCTGCGGTCGGATCGAGATGCGGGGGTTCGAGCGGAATGCCGATGACCAGGTCGGTCCGCGCGGCAAACGCGGAAGCGCCGGCGGCCAGCGACAGCACCGCGGCCGCCAGGATGGTTTTCCACAGTTTCAT
>NZ_RZRK01001197.1:0-1272 GCF_003997835.1 Mesorhizobium sp. M7A.F.Ca.CA.004.12.1.1 | reverse complement strand
TCTCGATCTTGCCGTGCATGGTGACGGGAGGCTGGATTGGGCAGAAACAGTCCAGAAACAAAATTCTACAATCGGGAAATACTGACGAAAAAATTCAGGCGCGTAATTCCATTCGCGGCGGCCGGGCTATCGCCCCGATCCATATGCGCCCGCGAAACAAAAGGAAACCATCCATGAAGAAGTCCCTCCTCTCGGCCCTCGGGCTTGCAGTTGCATTGGCTTTCACGGTGCCCGTCATCGGCGCGACGAGCGCGGATGCGGCCCCGATGGCCAAGCATCATCGTCACCACCATCATCATCGCCACCATGTCCGCCACCACCATCATCACCGCCACCACCACCATGTGATCGGAAACAAGGCCTAAGCTCCGCAGACCGCCACCGAGAAGACCGGCCTTGGCTTCTTGTCCAAGGCCGGTCTTCTCGGCCCCGCGAGGCTCGATCGCGGAAGACTGTTCACGCAAGTCCAGCCCCCCTACGCCGGTGAGATCGTCGTCTATCCCGGCGCTGGCTATTGCACGACCACCAATCCGGCGTTCGCCGGCGAAATTGAGCGGCTCCGGCGGCTCGACCAATCCGCATTCCTGCGCCGGCCGCACAGAGATGCGGGGCGCCCGCCGACGCGCTCCTCGCCAGATGCCGGAGCGACGACAGACATAGCCGACCGCAAGGAAAATAAACGGATCGCCCTGAGGCGAGCTGTCACTTCTTGCTTCTTATCCCTGGGATTGGGTTTTAGAATTCAGCGCCGGCTGAACAGCAGACTGGCGACAAGACCGAGCACCACAAGGCCTACCGCCGCGGCAGCCGCCGGATGGTCGCGGGCCGACCTCTCGATCACCCTGCCCTGTTTACGGATTGC
Organism: Mesorhizobium sp. M7A.F.Ca.CA.004.12.1.1; assembly: GCF_003997835.1. Taxonomy (NCBI): domain Bacteria; kingdom Pseudomonadati; phylum Pseudomonadota; class Alphaproteobacteria; order Hyphomicrobiales; family Phyllobacteriaceae; genus Mesorhizobium; species Mesorhizobium sp. M7A.F.Ca.CA.004.12.1.1. The sequence continues at coordinate 410 of NZ_RZRK01001197.1, read as the reverse complement.
CGGCATGGCGTCGCGCAGGCGCCCGGCAAGATCGGAATAGGTGTCCAGCGCGGCATCGCGACCGTCCTCGTAATACGCGCCGCCTCGCCTTGCCACGGCCCTCTTCAAGCTGGCCAGTTCCTTGGTAAGAGCCGCGACCTGCCTGTCGAGATCGATGTCGGAGAGGGTCGAAAATGATGCCATTGGTATGTTTCCTTCACTTGCAGAAGGAAGCGTAACGCCTCACCGGAAGACGGGTTCCGGCTTTCGAACTGTCGATGCCGCGTCGGGCCGCGGTCAGCGCACCTGGTCAAGCAGGCGCTTGCATTCCAGGAGGTCGAACAGCGCCTCCTGCAGCAAGGCCCTGTTGTCGCGCGAGAGTTTCGACGCATCCGGCTGCACCGGACCCTCCTCGTCGCTCTTGCCCAGGC
>NZ_RZRK01001196.1:0-1274 GCF_003997835.1 Mesorhizobium sp. M7A.F.Ca.CA.004.12.1.1 | reverse complement strand
GCTGGCGACGATCTGGACGCGGCGCAGCGGCCTGACCGATTCGTGATAGACCAGCCAGTAGGCACGGCGGATCGGCGCGACCACATCGACGGATACCAATTCCGGCATCGAGCGGGCGACGAAGGTGTGCAGGATGCCGATGCCGGCGCCCGAGCGCACCGCCTCGGCCTGGCCGAGTGCGGAGGAGATGGCGAAACTGGTGCGCCAGTCGGCGCTGAATTCGCCCGCATAGTCGAGCGAGGGACTGACGATGAGGTCGGGTACGTAGCCGATCAGCGTGTGCTGGCCGAGCTCGGCGGCGGTTTTGGGCAAGCCATGCGCTTCAGCATAAGCGCACGAGGCAAACAGGCCGAGCGAGTAGTCGACCAGCTTTCCCGCCACCAGCCGGCCTTCTGTCGGCCGCTCGACGGTGATGGCGATGTCCGCCTCGCGGCGCGACAAGGAAAAGGAGCGCGGCACCGGCACAAGCTGGATCGTCAGCTCGCGGTGCAGGGCGGTCAGTTCGCCGAGGCGCTTGGCCAGGAAGGCGACACCAAAACCATCAGGCGCGCCGATGCGCACCGTGCCGGAAACGTCGTCGCCTTCGCCTGAAATGGTCGAGCGCGCGGCGATCATGTCGCCCTCCATGCGCTCGGCAATGTCGAGAAAACGCTCGCCGGCGGGCGTCAGCTCGCTGCCGGTGGTCAAGCGGCGAAACAGCTTTGTCCGCAGCGCTTCCTCGAGTGCGGCGATGCGGCGTGAGACGGTGGCGTGGTTGAGCTCCAGCCGTTTGGCGGCGCCAAGGATCTGGCCTGCGCGCGCCACGGCGAGGAAGATGCGGACGTCATCCCAGTTCATGGGGAGGGTCCAGATGACAATTATCGACGCTGCGTTCTGTGGTGGAACTCAATCTCTCAATCCGCACGGCAGCAATTGCATCCCACCATTTGCGGGAATTGATGCTCGCTCGTCAATCGTTATCTATTCTCCGCACAACGGTTGCGTTCTCACTCGCGTTGCCATCCGCCGGCCAAAGGCGGACAATGCAGCATCACAAACAGGGAGAGAAATCATGATTGACTATGGTCATTTCATTGGCGGCAAGCATGTCGCCGGGACCAGCGGCCGCAAGCAGGATGTCATGCAGCCGATGGACGGCTCCGTGCGCGGCACGGTGGCGTTGGCCTCGCAGGCGGAACTGCGCGCGGCGGTCGAGAATGCCAAGGCAGCGCAGCCGAAATGGGCCGCGACCAACCCGCAGCGCCGCGTACGCGTGCTGATGAAGTTTCTCGAAC
>NZ_RZRK01001195.1:0-1275 GCF_003997835.1 Mesorhizobium sp. M7A.F.Ca.CA.004.12.1.1 | reverse complement strand
ACTCCAGCGCCCGCTCTGCTCGATGCCGGGCGACAACGAATTGTTGAAGCCGCTCGATCCGATCAGGACCTCAAAGTCGAAGCGCTGCTTGCGCGACTGGATCTGGTCGCCGTCGAGGCTGCGAATGGTGAGATCGATGCCGATCTTCTCCAGCGTGCGCTGGTAGATGCCGGCAAGGCGCTCCTCGTCCTGCGATGCGGTCAGGATTTCGAAGCTGAAGGGTTTGCCTTCGGGATCGAGCATCGTTCCATTCTGCACGTGGTAGCCGACACTTTTCAAAAGATCGAAGGCTGCCTTCAGCACGCGGCGGTCCTGGCCCGATCCGTCGGTCACCGGCGGCCGCCATGTACCGTCCATGACATCGGCCGGGACGCGGCCGGGGTAGGGCGCCAGAAGCGCTTTCTCCCTGTCGTCGGCCGGATGGCCGATCGCGGAAAGCTCGGAATTCTGCCAGTAACTCATCGTGCGCGTGTATTTGCCGCCGAACAGGTTCTTGTTGGCCCATTCAAAGTCGTAGAGCATGCCGAGCGCGCGCCGCACGACAGGGTTGGCGAATTTCGGCAACCGCGTGTTGAACAGGAAACCGGTCACCACGGGCGGAATGCCGGTGTCGAAGGTTTCGGCGACGACGTCGCCCTTGTGGAAGGCCGGAAAATCGAGATCGCGCTCGCGCTTCACCGGATCACTGTCGTCGTCGATGGCGCAAAGGCCTTTCTTGAACGCTTCGAGCTTGGCGTTGGCGTTGAGGAAATACTCGATGGTGATCTGGTCGTAATTGTCGAAACCGCGCTTGGCCGGGACGTCCTTGCCCCAGTAGTCCGGGTTGCGCTTGAACACGATGCGCTGGCCGGGCTGCACCTGCGCGATCCTATAAGGGCCGCTGCCGATCACCGGCTTGAGCGTCGTCCTGTCGAAAGTCTCCTTGTCGAAGGCGTGCTTCGGGATGATCGGGGTCAGCGCGATGATCAGCGGGAATTCGCGATCGGCCTTGTCGTTGAAGGTGAAGCGCACGCTGTGATCGCCGGTCTTTTCGAGCTTGGCGACCCTGGCCATGCGATCGCTGTAAGGCGGGCGGCCTTTCTCGGTGTAGACGTCATAGCTGAACAGCACGTCCTCCGGCGTCACCGGCTGACCGTCCGACCATTTGGCCTTCGGATTGAGATGGAATTCGATGCTCTTGCGCTCCGGGTCCATGTCGGCGCTGTCGGCCAACAAACCGTAGAGCGTGAAAGCCTCGTCGGCATTGCGCTGCATCAACGGCTCGACGACCAGATT
>NZ_RZRK01001194.1:0-1278 GCF_003997835.1 Mesorhizobium sp. M7A.F.Ca.CA.004.12.1.1 | reverse complement strand
GGCCTATGACTGGCCTGGAAACATCCGGCAGCTCGAAAATGCCGTCTTCCGGGCCTCGGTGCTTTGCGAAGGCGATGTGCTTTCCGCCGAGGACTTCCCGCAGATACGGGCGCAAGTGGAAGGCACCGTCAACCTGGATATGGACGGCGATGCGCCGGCGCCCTCCCAGTCTTTGCAGGAGCGCGATGACGAAGCCTTGCCCGGCGAGGGCGGCCCAGCAATCGCGTTCGATCCGCCGGCAAGGCTGCAGCCTCGCTTCGGCACGTTGCGGGCGCTCGACGAGCGCGGCAATGTGCGGGCACTGGCCGATGTCGAACTCGAGATGATCAAGCTTGCCATCGATCACTACAACGGACAGATGAGCGAAGTCGCCCGCCGACTCGGGATCGGTCGCTCGACGCTCTATCGCAAGCTCAAGGAACACGGCATCGATCCGGAGACGGGCCGCGTAGACCGGCTCGCCTCCTAAGGGCGATGCCGGGCTGAGCTTCGGAATCCGGCTTGCCACAAGGCCGACGCCAGCTTGCAATGCCACAGCAGGCCTTGTATCGCCGTTTCGGCGGCATTGTGGCTGTGTCATGGACAGCTCTGTTCACGCATTAAAGCTAACGGTAACAGATCGTGTTCGGGCCGAAGGCGGAAATCTGATCTAAACCAGCGGTTTACCAAGAAACCTTGTGAACAATTTTTGACGGGATATCGCCACGGTGTTACCGCATTTCGGCTTCAATAAGCGATGATTAACCATTAGGATCGATATTCGGGTGTGCTAATGCCACATCCGTTTGGACAAATCCGGGGACAAACGGCAGCCTGCAAGGCCTTTTGATTTGAACAGAATCGAACGACACACAAACAGGCGGCACCATCATTTGAGCATCTGGCCGAAGTGGCTGGCAGTGTTGGTTGTCGCTTTTGGTTTTGTTGCCGCGGCTGCGAGCGGAGCCAGCGCCGAAACACGGTCGCTGAAGCTTTATCATCTCCACACCCACGAGAAGGCCGAGATCGTCTACAAGCGCAACGGCCGCTACGTTCCCGAGGGTCTCAGGAAGATCAACATCATTTTGCGCGACTGGCGTCGCAACGAGCCGACCAAGATGGATCCGCGCCTGCTGGATCTGGTCTGGGAAGCGTATCGGGAAGCCGGCGCCACGGACTACATCCAGGTCATCTGCGGCTATCGCTCGCCGTCGACGAACTCGATGCTGCGCGGCCGCAGCAGGGGCGTCGCCGAGAAGAGCCAGCACATGCTCGGCAAGGCGATGGATTTCTATATTC
>NZ_RZRK01001193.1:0-1281 GCF_003997835.1 Mesorhizobium sp. M7A.F.Ca.CA.004.12.1.1 | reverse complement strand
TTGCCGGGCGCACCGTGGTCTTGAAGCTGAAGACCCAGGATTTCAAGCTGCGCACGCGCAATCGCCAGCTCGGCGATCCGACCCGGCTCGCCGACCGCATCTTTCAGACCGGGGTGGAGCTTCTGCGCAAGGAAACCGACGGCACGAAGTATCGGCTGCTCGGCATCGGTGTCAGCGACCTCTCGGACGACGACAAGGCCGACCCGCCCGATCTGGTCGACATCCAATCGCGCAAGCGCGCCATGGCCGAAGGCGCCATTGACGCCCTGCGCGACAAGTTCGGCCGCAAAGCGGTGGAAACCGGCTACACATTCGGCAAGGGCCGCGACGCCCATCCGCCGGAGCCGCTGGAGGATTAGGTGCGCTGCAGATCAATCCTGCTCGTCACCACGCTCTTGCCGGTTTTCGGGTCGGTGTCGATGACGGTCAGCCGCATGCCGTTCTCGCCGCGTTTCTCGACCTTCATCTGCGCCCTTCGGTCGCCATTGACCTCCTTGGCCCAGCGAATGCCCAGGTTGATCGCGTTGCCCGAACGGCTGCCGTTAAGCTGCGCCGGTCCCGTGCGAGAGCCGACATAGGTGCCGCTGTATTTGGCACCGCTGGCCTTCAGGTCCGCGCTGATGGCGCGCGTGACCACGACAAGTCCCCGGCAATTGCCGTCGAGCGACAGGGAGGTCGATGTCGCGTTCGAGCTGAACGTGCAGGACACGTTCACGGTCGGCGCATCGGTGGTGACCTTGACGATACCCTTGCCGGCGAAATTGCCCTTGAACGCCTGGAGAAATTGGGCCTCGTCGGCATGTGCCGCACCTGCCGCAACCAATAAGCCGCCGGTAAGCGCGAATTGCGCGAAGGATCTCATTGAAGCTCTCCTTGTCGATCTTGAAAAAGGCGGGACGGTCCGCGAGCACGGCTGACCACCGGAACTCAACGCCACTTGCGGTTTCAGGTTCCGCCCGCCACACGACTGTTTTACAACATCCAGCCAGTCGCGACTGGCCCAGAAGAATGCCTTGTGTAGCGATTGCGGCAGAAGCCCTCGCCTGCGACATAGCGCGAATGGCACCCACCCCCTCGATCCCCAAGGCCGCGTTCTGGATGGCACTGTCGATCGCTTCCTTCCTTGGGATGACGGTCGCCGGCCGAGCCACGACAGCGGAGCTCAACGTCTTCCAGGTGCTTGAGTTGCGCTCTGTGATCGGCTTCTTCATCCTTCTGCCGCTGGTGATGATGAGTGGCGGTTTTCGAGCCATGCGCACGCAGCGCCCCATTGCCCATATC
>NZ_RZRK01001192.1:0-1284 GCF_003997835.1 Mesorhizobium sp. M7A.F.Ca.CA.004.12.1.1 | reverse complement strand
CTCTTATTTTTTTATCGCTTGGTCAAAACGCCTAGCATGACGCTCCGCCCGTGCCAATTGGCGGAGCCGGTTCACTCTCGACAAATCCCGGTGCGCTTGTCAATTTGCAACGTGGCCGGGGCCTTCACATTCGCTAGTATGACGGCGCCGAAATTCGCATCACGGCGCAAGACATCGCGGTGAACGACATCGCGGTGAGACTGGGGAATTCACATGATCACGCCCGCCGACCGGCTGACGACGCTGGAAATACGCGCCGCCGAGCAGGAGAAGATCATCGAGGAACTGTCCGGCCAGATCGCCGAGCAGTGGAAAGTGATCGAGCGCATGCAGCGCAAGCTGGACGCGCTGACGGATCGCTTCCTGGCGCTGGAGGAGCAGACAGGAGATGAAGTGCCGGTAACCAAGCCACCGCACTGGTGAGGAAAAAGGGAAGGTGCACGCCTTGGTCAGTGAAAGCGATCGCATCGCGCGGGCCGGCGAATATGTGCTCGGTCTTATGAACGACAAAGACCGCGAACGGGCCGAACGTGACCTGGAGGTCGATCCCGCCTTCCGCGACGCGGTCGCGCGACTTGCCGAGCAGATGTATTTCTTCGACCGTTACGGAAAACGCGACCTGCTGCCTGGCAGGCATTGGGAACTGGTTACCCAACGCCTAGCCGAGTTACCTCAGATGCGCAGCGTCGAGCTCGGCGGCAATGAGGTCAAACCGCGCACGGTGATCCGAAGCCTGTCCCGGCCACCATACGGCATTGGCGTGCACGCGCTTGGCGGCCGGCGCGGAGTTGTCGTTGCCGCCGGGCTGATGGTGGCGTTCGCGCTGGGCTGTCTCGTCGCGAAGCTGCTATAGGCGAGGGCGGCGCGACATCAGCGCCATCTTCTCGCCGTCCGAGCCGCTTATCTCAACGGTATTCCAGCCGAGAGCCGCGTAGAAATCACGCGCATCCCATGTGTAGAGATGGAGCATCTCGACGCCCCGTGACGCCGCATGGGCTTCCGTTGCCTTGACCAGCGCGGTGGCGATGCCTCGGCGTCGATACCTTGCATCGACGACCAACCCGGCCAGCCATGGCGTCAGATCATGTACGGGCTCCAGCTCGTGGCGGACCAGCAGGCATGTCCCGACCGGGGTGTCGCCGATCCGGGCAACGAATGCCGCCTCGAAGCCGTCACCGGCGATCAAGCCACGAAGCCCTGCCGCATCTTCCCCGAGCGTCCTTCCGGTTCCCTCGAAAAACGTGGCCAGGCGCAGCTGGGCTACCGCTGCTACGTCGTGCCTGT
>NZ_RZRK01001191.1:0-1292 GCF_003997835.1 Mesorhizobium sp. M7A.F.Ca.CA.004.12.1.1 | reverse complement strand
GCCGCCACCGGCCATTGCCCCCAGGAAACGCTCGCTGCTCGGCAGCATCTTCTTCGGCGCCTTTGGCGTGCTGGTTTCGCTGGCTGTCGGCTTGTGGACCGACCAGCTCATACGCGACCTCTTTGCGCGCGCCGAATGGCTGGGCTGGCTGGCCGCCGGCATGGCTGCCATCGCCGTGCTGGCGCTTATGGTGATCCTGATTCGCGAATTCCTGGCGATCGGCCGCCTCGCCGAGGTCGAAAAGCTGCAGAAACGGGCGCTCGACGCAATCGAGCGTGACGATCCCAAGGCGGCACGATCGGTCGTCGACGAGCTGTCGGCCTTTGTCGCGGCCAAACCCGAGACCGCGGCCGGCCGGCGCGCGCTGGCCGAACTGCGCGGCGAAATCATCGACGGCGGCAATCTCGTGCGCCTGGCCGAGGCAGAAATTCTGGGCCCCCTCGATGCCAGGACAAAGGTGATGATCCTCGAGGCCGCCAAACGCGTTTCGCTGGTGACGGCGGTCAGTCCACGCGCACTGGTCGATGTCGCCTATGTCGTATTCGAGGCCGGGCGGCTCATTCGCCGCCTGTCGGAGCTCTATGGCGGACGGCCCGGAACGCTGGGTTTCTTCCGCCTGGCGCGCAGCGTGCTGGCGCATCTGGCGGTTACCGGCTCGATCGCGGTCGGTGACAGTTTCGTCCAGCAGATCGTCGGCCACGGCCTGGCCGCGCGCCTTTCGGCCAAGCTTGGCGAGGGCGTCGTCAACGGCATGATGACGGCGCGCATCGGCATCGCCGCGATGGAGACGGCGCGACCCCTGCCCTTCAGCGCCGCCAAGCGTCCCGGATTGGGCGACTTCCTCTCGGCGCTGACATCGTTCGCAACCAGGAAAGATGGTGAAACGACCCCATCCGGCAAGTGAGACAGGCTGGAGTGTCCGGACATTCGGAATCGTTACCGGACTGCTCTGCCGCGGCTCCTCGGTGACGAAGCATTAACCAATCTTGTTCATGGTCAGACGGGTTCCAAACAGCATCTTTGTTGCCGGGTGTCGTCGATGAAAAGCGTAATTCTATCCAGCGTCCTGCCCCTGGCAACGGTGATTGCGGCAGTCGTCGGCATTGCCGGAGTGGCATCTGCGGCGGAGCCGGACAAGCAGTTCTTCCAGTCTGCTGAAGGCAAGTGGATCGGTCCCGGCGAAATCGTCGCCGGCAAGTACAAAGGCACCAAGTTCAACTGCAGCTTCACCGGCTCGACGCCCGACGGCAAGGTCGGCATGTCGCTCGACGGCGGCTGCCGGGTCGGCATGT
>NZ_RZRK01001190.1:0-1300 GCF_003997835.1 Mesorhizobium sp. M7A.F.Ca.CA.004.12.1.1 | reverse complement strand
GCGCCGCGCGCTCGCCGGCGGTGCGGGTGAGTGCAGCGAAGATATCATCGGCGTCGGCGGGCTTGGAGAGATAATCGACCGCACCGAGCTTCACCGCGGTCACCGCGGTGGCGATGTTGCCATAGCCGGTCAGGATGATGGTGCGGGAATCCTCGCGCTTTTCGCGGATGGCCGCGACCACGTCGAGGCCGTTGCCGTCGCCGAGCCGCATGTCGACTACAGCGTAGGCGGGTGGATTGGCGCGCGCCTTGGCAACCGCCTCCTCGACGCTCTCGGCCGTCTCGACCACGAAGCCCCTGGCTTCCATGGCGCGGGCCAGACGCGTGAGGAACGGCTTGTCGTCATCGACGACAAGCAGCGAGGTGTCCTCGCCTTCAACCATTGCGCCAATATTCTCGTCGCCTGTCATAGTCTCAAAATTCCTGCTGCCTTAATTTTACGCAAATATAGTTCCTGAGCCCGATTGTCCAATTTTTAGAGGTCCTTCAAGGCTCTCAGGCGGTGTCGAACATGCTGGCCGAAGTGATTTCCGGATTGAGGAACACACCACGCGGCCACGATATCTGTACCATGGCGCCCTCGCCCAGGCCGCTGGAATTGCGGAAATCGAGCACGGCACCGGAGCGTTCGAGCAGGGTCTTGGCGATGAACAGGCCGAGGCCCAGACCGCCGCCGGTTTCATTGCCCTGGCGCGTCGACATATAGGGCTCGCCGATGCGGTCGATGATCTCGGCCGGAAAGCCGGGGCCGTCATCGATGATCGAGAAGGTGACGGTGGCCTCGTCCCAGCTCCAGTGCACGGTGACGCTTTTGCGGGCGAAATCGACGGCGTTCTCGACCAAATTGCCGAGGCCGTAGATGACGCCCGGATTGCGCCGCCCGACCGGCTCGGGGCCGATGCGTTCGCCGGGCCGAAGCTTGATCGAGATGCCGAAGTCCCGGTGCGGCGCGGTGACCTCCTCGACCAGCGAGGTCAATGGCAGCCGAGAAAGATGCGCCTCGCCCTCGGAGGACAGGCTGGTCAGCCGCTTGAGAATCTCGCGGCAGCGCTCGCTCTGCGAACGCAACAGCGTTACGTCTTCCCCATATTTCGCATCCTTGCCGAGCGCCTTTTCCATCTCCTTGGCGACAAGCGCGATGGTGGCGAGCGGCGTGCCGAGCTCATGCGCGGCCGCGGCGGCCAGCCCGTCGAGTGCCGAAAGGTGCTGCTCGCGCTGCAGCACCAGCTCCGTTGCAGCGAGCGCATTGGCCAGAAGCCGGGCTTCGGCGGCCACCCGGAAGGCATATATGGCGGTGAAGG
>NZ_RZRK01000118.1:0-10692 GCF_003997835.1 Mesorhizobium sp. M7A.F.Ca.CA.004.12.1.1 | reverse complement strand
GGCTGGCCCTCCGCGGCCGCGATCGCCTTCGGCTCGTCGGTCGGCCTTTGGGTCATTCCGGTCGGCATCCTCGTCAACATCGTGCTGTTGCTGACACGCATGACGCGCACGCTCAATGTCGACGTCTGGAATTTCTGGCACTTCGCCTTTGTCGGCTCGCTGGTGGTCGCCGCAACCGACAATCTGGCCTATGGCATCGCGGTCGCAGCACTTGTCGCAGCACTCTCGCTGCTGTTCGCCGACTGGTCGGCGCGCGCGGTACAGCAGTTCTACGGCGTGCCCGGCATTTCGGTGCCGCATCTCGCCTCGGCACAGATCCTGCCGATCGCCATTGTGCTCAACTGGATCATGGACCGCATTCCCGGGATCAACCGCATCAACATCAACACCGATACGATCGAGCGCAGGTTCGGCGTGTTCGGCGAACCTGTCGTGATGGGCCTCATCATCGGCCTCGTGCTTGGTGCAATCGCGTTCTACAATGCGGGTGATCTCAGCGTGGTGCTGGCCAAGGTTCTGGGCACCGGCATGACACTGGCCGCGGTGATGCTGCTGCTGCCGCGCATGGTCAAGATCCTGATGGAGGGGCTGATCCCCGTCTCCGACGCCGCACAGGCGTTCGTGCGCAAGCGCACCGGTGACCGAGAGCTTCTCGTTGGCCTCGATTCGGCGATCCTGATCGGCCATCCGGCCGCGATCTCGTCGTCGCTGATCCTGGTGCCGATCGCGATCATCCTGTCCATCATCCTGCCGGGCAACCGCGTCATCCTGTTCGCCGACCTCGCGGTCATCCCCTTCATCGTCGCCATGACCGCGCCGCTGGTCAAAGGCAACGTGTTCCGCATGGTGGTGATCGGCACGGTGACGCTGGCCATCGGCTTCTACGTCGCCAACGCGCTGGCGCCGCTGTTCACCAGCGCAGCAGTCTCGTCGGGCTTCAAGCTGCCGGCGGACGCGCTGCAGATCACCTCGGTGGTCGACGGCTTCCTGTGGGTGCCTTACGTGGTCATCGAGGCGATCCAGGGGATGGGGCTTGTCGGCATCATCGTGATCGCAGTGGTCATCGCGGCATTGTTTGTCCTCTACCGCCGCAATCCGCTCGGCTGGGAGCGGGCCGCGGGCGCCGAGGACGAGCCGGCCGAAGAGACGGCCTGAACCTGATAGCGTCCACCCTCAAACCGATCGTGCGCCCTTCCCGCGGCGCACGATTTCATAGACGGAGCAAAGAATGTCCGACGGACTCATGCAGCTTCTGGACCCTGACGCGATCGTGCTCGGATCCGATGCCTCGACCAATGAGGAGATCATCCGCATCCTGGCGGGCCGGCTGGAGAGACTTGGCTATGTCAAAAGCAGCTATGCCGACGCGGTCGTGCGCCGCGAATTGACCATCCCGACCGGACTGCCGCTGGAACGCTCCGATAATGTCGCGGTGCCGCACACCGATCCGGAGCATGTGCTGAAGCCTGGCATCGCGATGGGCACATTGAAGCAACCAGTGACCTTCGCCAACATGGAGGATCCCGACGAGATGCTGCCGGTCGGCTTCGTCTTCCTGCTTGCCATCAACGACAAGGACAAGCAGATTGAGGCGCTGCAGGCCGTCATGGCCACCATCCAGAACCCGCAAGCCTTGGATGATTTGAGGTCGGCCAGAACCCTCGAAGACGTGCGAGCCGTACTCGGCTGAAACAAGGAGAAGCAGAGATGTCGAGACAGAAAACCATTCTCTTTGCCTGCGGCACGGGCATCGCCACCTCGACCGCGGTCAATGTCGCCGTCACCGAGGAAATGAAGAAACGCGGCCTCACCTTCAATGCCCAGCAGGCGAAGGCCACCGAAGTGCCCGGACTGGCCGACAATGTCGACTTCATCGTCGCAACCACCCCGATCTCCGCTTCGGTCACCAAGCCGGTGATCAAGGGCCTCGCCTTCCTCACCGGCATCGGCAAGGACAAGGTGCTCGACGAGATCGAGGCGCAGTTGCGCAAATGACGGCACAGACGCTACGCGCAGGCTGACGCGGCTTCACACCACCCTGACATAGCTCGTCATTCCCGATTTCTGGTGCTCGATGATGTGGCAGTGCAGCAGCCAATCGCCGGGATTGTCGGCGACGAAGCCGAGCTGAACCTTCTCGTTGGGCTGGATGAGATAGGTGTCGGAAATCACAGGCTGAACCTGGCGCGTCGAGGATGACAGCACTTTGAAGCTCATACCGTGCAGATGCATCGGATGAGATTGCGGCGTCAGGTTCTCCATGTCGATGACGTAGCTTTGGCCAAGCTTCAATTCGGCCAGTGGCGCGGTCGGGTCCTTGGTGTCGCCTGGCCACGGCACTTTGTTGAGGGCCCAGAAACTATAGCCAAGCGAACCGCAGATGCCATCGCTCGGGACGTTTTCCGCCGTGGCGCTTAGTGCCAGGGAAATATGCCTGGCACTGGCGAGATCCACTTCCGCCACCGGATTGAGCTCCAGCGGAGCAACATCGCGAATGTCCCGTTTGAGGGATTTTCCTGTCGCGCGCAGGGTCGCCAGGATTTTTGGCTTGGTGCCCCTGACGTCCCTCAAGCTGACCATCGCGCCTTCATTGTCGGGCATGCGTATGGCCAGCTCCATGCGCTGGCCGGGTCCGAGCAGCAAGGCGTCGGGCGAAAAACGCTCAGGCACCGGATTGCCGTCGAGCGCCATGACACTCGCCTCCGCACCGTCGACGCGGAAAGCGTAGATGCGCGTCACGTCGGTGATGGCGACACGCAGCCGCGCAAGTCCGCCGGCCGGCGCATCATATTGCGGCTGGTCGAGCCAGTTGGCGGTGCGTACCGTGCCGTAAGTGCCGGTTCTCGCGGCATCGCGCGGCCGGAACTGGTCGATGAACTGACCGTCGTCGCCGAGGCGCCAGTCGCGCAAATTGAGGACGATTTCGGCATCGAATTTCGGATCGTTGGGATTCTCGACCACGATCACGCCGGTCAGGCCATGGCCCATCTGCTCCAGCGTGTTGCAATGCGGGTGGTACCAGAAGGTGCCGGCATCGGGCGACGTGAAGGCGTAGTCGAAATGATCGCCGGTGTAGACGTAGGGCTGTACCAGAAACGGCACGCCGTCCATCTTGTTGGGAACGCGAATACCGTGCCAGTGGATCGTCGTCGGATCGTCGATCGCGTTGACAAGGCGTGCTGCGAAGGGCTCGCCCTTTTTCATCCTGAGCACGGGCGGCATTCCGGCGTTGCCATAGGTCAGCACATCCCTGGTCTGGCCGACATCCATCAGCTTCGCCTGGATCTTTGCCGTCTGCAAAACCACCGGCTCAGGCGTCGCGGCGGCCCAGCCACCAAGCCGGCCCATCGCCGAAAGCCCGATCCCGCCCGCGCCGGCAACCGCAGCCGTCTTCAAAAGCCTGCGGCGTGTGAGTAAGGTCATTCGGCGCTCCAACTATAAAGACGGCTGCCCGCGCAGGTGTAACCGCCGCGCCACGGATCACAAGCCGGCAACCAGCGCAAATTCTGTTGAACGCATGGCGCCGCTATTCAGCCGCCTCGGCATAGTGTGCCGGTACGTAGTTGAGGATGGGGCCAAGCCAGCGCTCTACCTCGGCCAATGGCATCGCCTTGCGGCGTGCGTAATCCTCGACCTGGTCGCGTTCGACCTTGGCGACGCCGAAATAATAGCTTTCGGGATGCGCCAGATAGATGCCTGATACCGAGGAACCCGGCCACATTGCATAGCTTTCGGTCAGGCTCACGCCTGCATTGCGCTCACCGTCGAGCAGCCGGAACAAAGTCGCCTTCTCGGTGTGATCGGGCTGCGCCGGATAGCCGGGCGCCGGACGAATGCCGCGATAGGGTTCGCCGATCAGTTCGTCCGGCGCCAGCGCTTCATCTGAAGCATAGCCCCAGAATTCCTTGCGCACCTTCTCATGCATCCGCTCGGCAAAGGCTTCGGCGAAGCGGTCTGCCAGCGCCTTGACCATGATCGACGAATAATCATCATTCGCTCGCTCGAACCGTTCGGCGATAGCCACCTCCTCGATGCCGGCGGTGACGATAAAGCCGCCGATGTAATCCGGCTTGCCGCACTCCGCTGGCGCGACGAAGTCCGCCAGTGCGACATTGGCCTTGCCGTCGCGCTTGGTCAGCTGCTGGCGCAAGGTAAAGAAGGTCGCCAGTTCCTGCGACCGCTTTTCGTCCGTGAACAGCCTGATGTCGTCGCCGACGGCATTGGCCGGCCAGAAACCGACGACGCCGCGCGGCGCGAACCATTTCTCGGCGATGATCTGCTTCAGCATCGCCTGCGCATCCTCGAACAGCTGGCGCGCGGCGGCGCCTTGCGCCTCGTCTTCGAGAATTTTGGGATAACGGCCCTTCAGCTCCCAAGTCTGGAAGAACGGCGTCCAATCGATGTAGCGCGCGAGTTCGGTGAGATCCCAGTTCACGAATACCTTGACGCCGGTAAAGGACGGCTTCGGCGGCTCGTAGGCAGACCAGTCGATCCGGTGCGCATTGGCCCTCGCCTTGGCCAGCGGCAGCCGTTGCTTGTCGGCTTCGGAGCGGGCATGCGCATCGGCGACCTTCTTGTATTCGGTGCGCACCGTGTCGACATAGCCGCCCTTGGTCTCGTTCGACAGCAAGGACGACACGACACCCACCGCCCGGCTGGCGTCGGTGACGTAGACCGTCTGGCCCTTGGTGTAGCGCGGGTGGATCTTCACCGCCGTGTGCACACGGCTGGTCGTCGCGCCGCCGATCAGCAGCGGAATGTCGAAGCCTTCACGCTCCATTTCCGAAGCCATGTGCACCATCTCATCGAGAGACGGCGTGATCAGGCCGGAAAGGCCGATGACATCGACATTTTGCTCACGGGCCGTCTGCAGGATCTTGGCCGCCGGCACCATGACGCCGAGATCGACGATCTCGTAGTTGTTGCAGGCGAGCACGACGCCGACGATGTTCTTGCCGATGTCATGGACATCGCCCTTGACCGTCGCCATCAGGATCTTGCCCGCTGTCTGGCGTTCGCCATTGTCGATGCCGTTGGCGGCGTTGGCCAGCTTCTCGGCCTCCATATGCGGCAGCAATCCGGCGACGGCCTGCTTCATCACCCGCGCCGATTTCACCACTTGCGGCAGGAACATCTTGCCCGCGCCGAACAGGTCGCCGACGACGTTCATGCCGGCCATCAGCGGGCCTTCGATGACATGCAGCGGCCGCTCGGCGGCAAGCCGCGCTTCCTCGGTGTCGGCGTCGATGAATTCGGTGATGCCGTTGACCAGTGCATGGCTGATCCGCTGTTCGACAGTCCATTCGCGCCAGGCGAGATCGCGCTCCTGCGCTTCCTTCCCGGCCGTGCCTTTGAAGCGTTCGGCAATCTCCAGCATGCGTTCGGTGGCGGTGCCGCCGGCCCTGGGCGCGCGGTTGAGCACGACGTCCTCGCAGGCCTCGCGCAGATCAGGCTCGATCGTATCGTAGACGGCAAGCTGACCGGCATTGACGATGCCCATGTCCATGCCGCGCTGGATGGCATGGTAGAGGAACACGGCATGCATGGCCTCGCGCACCGGCTCGTTGCCGCGGAACGAGAAGGACAGGTTCGACACGCCGCCGGAGATATGAACATGCAGCAGCGTCGCGGTGATCTCGCCGGCCGCCTCGATGAAGTCGACACCGTAATTGTCGTGCTCCTCGATGCCGGTGGCAATGGCGAAGACATTGGGATCGAAGACGATGTCCTCGGGCGGGAAGCCGGCCTGCTCGGTCAGGAGCTTGTAGGCGCGCGTGCAGATCTCGACCTTGCGCGCCTTGGTGTCGGCCTGGCCGTCCTCATCGAAAGCCATGACGACCACGGCGGCGCCATAGGCCCGCACCAGCCTGGCATGATGCAGGAATGCCTCTTCGCCCTCCTTCATCGAAATGGAGTTGACCAGCGGCTTGCCCTGCACGCATTTCAAGCCGGCTTCGATGATCTCCCATTTCGAACTGTCGACCATGACGGGAACGCGGGCTATGTCCGGCTCGGCGGCGATCAGGTTGAGATAGTCGACCATCGCCTTCTTCGAATCGATCAGCCCCTCGTCCATGTTGATGTCGATGATCTGCGCGCCATTGGCGACCTGGTCGCGCGCGACGTCGAGCGCGGCGACATAGTCGCCTGCCGTGATCAGTTTCCTGAACTTGGCCGAGCCGGTGACGTTAGTGCGCTCGCCTACATTGACGAACGGAATCTCGTCGGTGAGCGTGAACGGCTCCAGCCCGGACAGGCGCATCTTGGGCTCGATGTCTGGAATGGCACGTGGCGGATATTTCTTCACCGCTTCGGCGATGGCGCGGATGTGCTCGGGCGTCGAACCGCAGCAGCCGCCGACGACATTGACCAGTCCCTCGCGGGCAAACTCCTCGATCTGCGCGGCCATGAAGTCCGGGCTCTCGTCATACCGACCGAATTCATTGGGCAGGCCGGCATTCGGATAGGCGCAGGTGAAGGTGTTGGCGACGCCTGAAATCTCGGCCAGATGCGCCCGCATCGCATTGGCGCCGAGCGCGCAGTTGAGGCCGATGGTGAAGGGGCTGGCATGGCGCACCGAATGCCAGAAGGCGGTCGGCGTCTGGCCCGACAGCGTGCGGCCGGAGAGGTCCGTGATGGTGCCCGAAATCATCACCGGCAGGCGCACGCCCTTTTCGATGAAGATCTCTTCCGCTGCGAAGATCGCCGCCTTGGCATTCAGCGTGTCGAAGATCGTCTCGATCAGGATGATGTCGGCGCCGCCATCGATCAACCCGCGCAGCTGCTCGCCATAGGCGAGGCGCAGGTCGTCGAAGGTCACGGCGCGGTAGCCGGGATTGTTGACGTCGGGCGACATCGAGGCGGTGCGGTTGGTCGGCCCGAGTGCGCCGGCGACAAAGCGGCGCTTACCGTCCTGCTGCTCGGCACGAACAGCAGCGCGGTGTACCAGCCGCGCGCCATCGCGGTTCAGCGCGTAGACGGCATCTTCCATGCCGTAGTCGGCCTGTGCGATCGAGGTCGAGGAGAAAGTGTTGGTTTCGAGGATGTCGGCGCCCGCGATGGCGTATTGATAGTGGATCTCCTCGATCGCCCCGGGCTGCGTCAGGATCAGAAGATCGTTGTTGCCTTGCTGATGGCAGGCGCAGCCGGCGAAGGCCTCGCCGCGAAACTGGTCCTCGTCAAAGCCGAGGCCCTGGATCTGTGTGCCCATGGCGCCGTCGAGGATGAGAATGCGCTCGCGTGCTGCCGCAGTGAGCGCCGCAAGCACTTCCGAACCGTCGGGTTTTGCCGCTACGGGGCCGAACAATGCGTCCAGCGATGCAGAATTCTGCGACATTTTTTATCCCTTTGGCGACAGACCTTTTCATGTCACATAAGGATATCTTTATGTCAATATACGACAGATGCTCGCCATTGTCACCCCACCCATCACGAAGTGGGGTCTGAGGCGCGGTTTACTACGAACCTACGCTCTGTCGACGCTTGCCAGGAAGCGGGCGAAGATCGGATCAAAACGATCCGGCGAATCCCAGAACGGCGCGTGGCCGGATTTGTCGAGCAGATGGGCCTTGCCTTCCCATAGATTGGAGAATTTCACAGCGGAGACGAAATCGGTGTTGACGAATGGCTCGTCGATGCCGTTCAGAACGGCGATCGGCGGCGTCTTGCCGGCCACGATTTCGCGCTGGTTCCGGCCGGTGCCGGCCGCGAACTTTTCGAACATCAGGCGCCGCGCCCGCCCATCGGTGCGCGCCACCGTGTCGATGAGAAACGGCTCGAACGGCTCGCCGCAAGTGCTGCGCGCATAGGCCTCGACATCGGCGCCGCTGAAGGTTTCCTGCCCCGCGAGGTGCATATGCGGGCTCGGCTTGAATCCGTTGCCGACCTCCTCGGGCGAGACGGGCGGCGTGCCGGTGATCATCAGGCCAAGCAGGCCGGGAAAGCGGTCGATCATCTCAAGCCCGATATGGCCGCCGAGCGACCAGCCGAAGACGATGGCCTTGTCGATGCCGAGCAGCCCAAGCACTTCGGTCATGGCATCGGCATAGCCTTCCATGCTGTAGGAACGCTCAGGATCGATCGCATCGCCGGACGCTCCGTGGCCGGGCAGGTCGGGAGCGATCAGGTGGTAGCGCTCGCCCAACGGGCCGTCCAACTGGTTGCGGAAAACGGCGCTGGAAGATGAATTGCCGTGGATCAGCATGACAGCGGTGCCCTGGCCACTGGTCTGGCGCACCGCGATCTTGCCGTGGCTGGTGTCAAGGGTCTTCTGCGCGATCGTCATTGTCCGCTCCGTTATAATTGCCTTGTTTTAGTGCAGTTGCGCAGCAAAGCGCCACGGCTTCCATACCTTTGCGGGAACCATCTTCCCGGCCAGGTTGCGTTGAAAAATCCTTTTCAAATAAGAACAATTATGCGTAGATTGTCAATTATCCAACTCCCGATGAACGGGAGGAAACAGGGAACAGCACGATGAAGCCCAAATCCGCCGCAAGTCGAATCCGCCATATGCTGATGAGCACCACGCTGATCGGCATGTTTGCCGCATCAGCCGCCCCCGCCTTTGCCGACGTCGTCAAGATCGGCCTGCTTGCGCCGCTGACCGGCCCTGCCGCGGCGGACGGCCAGGAATTCCAGCGCGGCGTGCAGATGGCCATCGACGAGGCCAACGCAGCCGGCGGCGTTGCCGGGGATACGTTCGAACTGGTGGTCGGCGACGTCAAGGATCAGTCCGCCGGCAACGTCACCAGCGCGGTCGAGCGCCTGCTTGGCGATCCGGGCGTGCACTTCATGCTGACCGGCTATGCCAGCCTGACCAATTTCGAGATCGACAACATGGCCGAGGCGGAAATGCCCTACATGCTGGCGGCCACCTCGCAGCAGACCAGGGACATCATCGCGCCGAGCCCCGACAAATATATGTGCTGCTGGTCGCTGACCCCTTCCTTCGACGCCTACAACACCGACGTAACCCTGTTCGTCGAGAAGCTCGCGGCCGATGGCAAGATCACCCTGCCGACCAAGAAGGTCGCCATCATCTCGTCCGACAACGCCTATTCGAAGACCATCTCCGAAGGCATGAAGAAGACCTTCAAGGAGAAGGGCTGGACCATCACCGTCGACGAGATCGTGCCATTCGGCGAAGTGACCGACTGGCGTTCGATCCTCGCCAAGGTGCGCGAGAACGTTCCCGATGTCGTCATCAACACCGACTATCTGCCCGGCAATTCGGCGTCGTTCCTGAACCAGTTCCTCGAGCAGCCGACCAAGAGCCTCGTCTTCCTGCAATACGCACCGAGCGTTCCGGAATTCGTCGAGCTGACCGGCAAGAAGTCGGATGGTGTCATCTACAACCTGCTCGGCGGCGCGCTGACGACGCCGAAGAACCCGCGCGCCGATGAGGTGGCGGCCAAGTTCAAGGCAAAATACGGCGTCGAGAGCGGCACCTACGGCGTCGGCCTCTACGAAATGACCAATGTCTATTTCGACGCGGTCAAGAAGGTCGGCGGCGCATCCGACCATGCGGCGATCATGAAGGCGCTGTCGGAGACCGACAAGCAGGTCGCGGAAGGGCGGCTGAAATTCGATCCCGCCACCCACCTTGCCACGCAGGGCGACGACTATATTCCAATCACCTTCTTCCAGATCTGGGATGGCCAGCGCACGCTGATCTCGCCGGAAAAATACGCCACCGGCGCCTTCAAGCTCCAGCCCTGGATGAAGTAGGGAATGGCCCTGCTTGAACTGGACGACGTGTCGAAGGCCTTCGGTTCGCTGAAGGCCGTCGACGGCGTGTCGTTCAAGGTCGAAGCCGGCGAGATCTTCGGCATCGCCGGCCCGAACGGCAGCGGCAAGAGCACGCTGTTCAACATCATCACCGGCATCCCGTTCGGCCCCGACCGGGGCCAGATCCGCTTTGACGGTCTTGCCATAAACGGCAAATCGGGACACGCGATCGCGCGCCTCGGCCTTGCCCGCACGTTTCAGCGCGAGACCAGCTTCGACGGGCTGACCGTGTTCGAGAACGCGCTGATCGGCGCCAGCTACGGCAAGCAGGAAAAAACGGCCGTGGCAGCTCGCGATGCCGCCGCCGAGGCGCTGGAATTCGTCGGGCTCGGGTCCGCGTCCTTCGGGCGGCTGGCCGGAGAGTTGTCCGTCTTCGAGCGCAAATGCCTGATGCTGGCCACCGCGATCGCCATGAAGCCACGCATGCTCTTGCTCGACGAGCCGGCATCGAGCCTGACCAAGCCCGAGATCGAGACGTCTATCGGCCTGATCCGCCGCACCGCCGAACGCGGCATCACCATCCTTCTGATCGAGCACGTGCTGACCTTCCTGATGAGCCTTTCGCAACATCTGCTGGTGCTCAACAATGGCCGCGTCCTGGCCGCTGGCGACCCGGCCGGCGTGATCGCCGACCCGCGCGTCATCGAAGCCTATCTCGGCACCAGGAGATCGGCGGCGTGAACCCCATTCTCAGCGTCGAAGGCGTCACCGCCGGCTATGGCCGCGTCACCGTGCTGCACGATATCTCGCTGGAGGCCGGCCGTTTCGGCAATGTCGGCCTGTTCGGCCCCAACGGCCATGGCAAGACGACGCTGAGAATGGGGTTCACGCCGCCGATCTCCTGGTGCCGAGATAGGCTTCGATGACGCGCGGGTCGGCGATCACGCCGGCCGGGTCGCCAGCGGC
>NZ_RZRK01001189.1:0-1301 GCF_003997835.1 Mesorhizobium sp. M7A.F.Ca.CA.004.12.1.1 | reverse complement strand
GTAAAGGACAGTCCGTGGCTGACCAGAAGATTTTCGCCGGGCCGCGCATCCGCCGCATCCGCAACGCCAAGGGCCTGACGCAGACGGCGATGGCCGAGGGTCTTGGCATTTCGCCCTCCTATCTCAATCTGATCGAGCGCAACCAGCGGCCGCTGACGGTGCAGCTGATCCTCAGACTGGCCTCCGTCTACAAGGTCGATCCGCACGAGCTGCAGGGCGAGGCGAGGGGGTCGGTCGCTGCCTTGAAGGAAGTGTTCACCGATCCCCTGCTGGTCGGCGAGTTGCCGGGAGATCAGGAACTGATCGAGCTTGCCGAGGCCGCGCCCAACGCGTCCGCGGCGGTGATAAAACTGTTCCGCGCCTATCGCGAGCAGGCCGAGCGCCTGTCCGACCTAAACGAGCTATTGGCGCGCGAAGGTCGGGCGACGGCGCTTTCCGGCCCCCGCCTGCCGATCGACGAGGTGCACGAGATTTTCGAGCGCCGGCCGAACCATTTCGCTGCCCTCGAGGGGGAGGCCGCGGCGTTCACCTCGGTGCTCGATCCCGGCGACGATCTGTTCGGCGCGCTGAAGGCCTGGCTGAAGCGCGAATATGGCATCGTGGTCAAGGTGCTGCCGGTCGCCACCATGCCGAACTGGCGCCGCCGTTATGATCGTCATTCGCAGCGCCTGTTCCTGTCCGAACGCCTGTCGCCGTTCGACCAGTTGCGCGAAGTCGCGATGGAGGCCTGCCTGATCCGCATGACGGTCGCGGTCGCCGGCGAGATCCAGGCGCTCAAGCTGAGCACCGACGAGGCGCGCCGCCTGGCCCGCTTCGAACTTGGCCGTTATGCGGCGCATGCGCTGATGATGCCCTATCAGGCCTTTCACGCGGCTGCCGTGCGCGCCCGCTATGACATCGATGTCCTGCGTTCGCGCTTCGGCGTCTCCTTCGAACAGGCAGCCAACCGGCTGACCATGCTGCAGCGGCAGGGTGCCTCGGGGGTGCCGTTCTTCATGCTGGAGGTCGACAATGCAGGCAACCGCTTCCGCAAGGCCGGCAGCCAGGGCTTTCCACAAAGCCGCTTTGGCGGCGGCTGTCCCAAGCTGCCCGTGCATGTTGCCTTCACCCAACCCGGCCAGGTCTTCGTCGAGGCAGTGGAAATGCCCGACGGCGCCGAGTTCCTGTGCATCGCCCGCACACTGGAAGGGCCGCAAGGCGCATTCTCGGAACGTCCGCGCCGCACCGCGCTGCTGCTCGGTTGCGACATCGGCTTTCGGGACGAGATCGTCTATGGCGCGGCATTGCCCGGTGCGGCAATC
>NZ_RZRK01001188.1:0-1305 GCF_003997835.1 Mesorhizobium sp. M7A.F.Ca.CA.004.12.1.1 | reverse complement strand
GAACGGATTCAAGCGATGCGCTTTAGGCCTTTGCTCTATGCATGTCATTTGCGCAAAACCGGGGCCACTTTTGCGCGACATGCATTAGGCTTGATCGAAGCCCTCAAACCAGCAACATAGCCAGCCATGCCGCTACGCTTCACGCTCAGACAGCTGGAATATTTCGTCGCCGTGGGCGAAGCCGGTTCCATCGCTAAGGCGGCCGAACAGGTCAATGTATCGCCGCCATCGATTTCGGCCTCGATCGCGCAGCTGGAAACCGAGTTCGGTGTCCAGCTGTTTGTCCGCAAGCATTCGCACGGCCTCTCGCTGACGGCCGGTGGCCGCATCTTCCTCAAGGAAGCCGCCCGGCTGCTCAACGATGCAGACGCCTTGCACGACGTCGCCGGCGACTTTGCCGAGAAGGTGCGCGGCCCGCTGGCGGTGGGATGCCTGCTGACCTTTGCGCAAATCGTGCTGCCGGCGCTGCGCATGCGGTTCGAACGCGCCTATCCCGATGTGCGCGTGCGCCAGTTCGAGCGCAATCAGGGGCAATTGCTCGAGATGCTGCAGCGCGGTGAAATCGATCTTGCCCTGACCTACGATCTCGAACTGTCGCAGGACATGACCTTCGAGCCGCTGATGCTGGTGCCGGCCTATGTCATGCTGCCGGCGGGGCATCGCTTTGCGGCAAAGGCGTCGATCACGACGGAGGAATTGGCCGACGAGCCGATGGTGCTGCTCGACCTGCCGTTCAGCCGCGAATATTTCCTTTCGGCATTCCACCAGCGCGGGATCCGCCCCAACATTGCCGAGCGCACCGGCGACATCGCCGTCATGCGTTCCATGGTGGCCAACGGCTTCGGCTACGGCATCGCCAATATGCGGCCGCTCAACACGCTGGCGCCGGACGGCAAGCCGCTGGTCTTCGTGCCGCTGGACGGCGATCTGCGGCCGCTGACCATGGGCGTCGCCTTGCCCAGTTCCGAACACCGCACGCAAACCGTCCAGGCCTTCATCGACCACTGCCGGCATTTCGTCGTCGAGCAAGGCGTGTTCGGCGCCGAGCGGGCTGTCGGCCAGGCAGCACTTCCACAGAAGTAGCCCCGGTTAAGCCAACTGCTGGTCGGCAAGCCGCTGCAGCAATTTTTCCAGCATGCCATCGCAACGGCGCATCTGCTCGACGCTGACGAACTCATCCGGCTTGTGTCCCTGCGCCATCGATCCCGGTCCGCACACGACCGTCGGCGTGCCGAGATCGCGGTTGAACAGGCCGCCCTCCGTGCCGTAGGCAACCTTGATGGTGTTGTTGGCGCCGGTCAGCGA
>NZ_RZRK01001187.1:0-1309 GCF_003997835.1 Mesorhizobium sp. M7A.F.Ca.CA.004.12.1.1 | reverse complement strand
TTGTGGATGAATTCGATGGCGCCGACATCGACGCCGCGTGTCGGCTGGCCAACGATCAGAACACCAGGGTCCTGTTCCATCTCCCGCGCCAGCACGATCTTCTGCTGGTTGCCGCCGGAGAAATTGGCGGTCTTCAGCCGGCAGTCGGCCGGCCGGATATCGTATTTGGCGATCTTGTCCCTGGCATCGTTGCGGATGGCATCGATGTTGAGGAACGGCCCCTTCAAATAACGGGGATCATCGTGATAGCCGAGGATCGAATTCTCGTTCTCCTCGAAGGCCAGCACCAGCCCGACGTGATGGCGGTCCTCCGGCACATGCGCCAGGCCGCGGTCGCGCAGTTCGCCCGGGTCGGCGGCGCCGGTCAGGTCGATCGGCTTGCCGTCGAGCATGACCGAGCCGGACACCGCACGCCTGATGCCGGAAATCGCCTCGAGCAGTTCGGATTGTCCGTTGCCGGCGACACCGGCGATGCCGACGATCTCGCCGGCCCTGATATCGAAGGAGATGTCGTCGACCATGGTTACGCCGCGCGTATCCTTCACCGTCAGGTTCTTGACAGCGAGCTTGACGGCGCCGGCCTCGGCCTCGCCCTTCTCGACCCGCAAGAGCACGCGCCGCCCGACCATCAGCTCGGCCAGTTCCTCGACAGTCGTCTTCCTGGTTTCGCGCGTCGCCACCATCGTGCCCTGGCGCATCACCGACACGGTGTCGGTGATGGCCATGATCTCGCGCAATTTGTGGGTGATCAGCACCACCGTCTTGCCCTGGTCTTTCAATTGCCCGAGGATGCGGAACAGGTGGTCGGCCTCGGCCGGCGTCAGCACGCCCGTCGGCTCGTCGAGGATCAGGATCTCGGCGCCGCGATAGAGCGCCTTCAGGATCTCCACCCGCTGCTGCAGGCCGACCGGCAATTCCTCGATGATTGCATCGGGATCGACTTCCAGCCCGTATTCACGCTCCAGCCGCTCCAGTTCGGAGCGCGCCTTGGCGATGCTCTTCTTCAAGAGCGCATCGCTTTCGGCGCCGAGGATGACGTTCTCCAGCACCGTGAAATTGTCGACCAGCATGAAGTGCTGATGCACCATGCCGATGCCGAGCGCGATGGCGTCATTGGGGGTTTTGATCGAGGCCGACTGGCCGCCAACGCGGATCTCGCCGCTGTCGGCCTGGTAGAAGCCGTAGAGGATCGACATCAGCGTCGACTTGCCAGCTCCGTTCTCGCCGACAATGCCGTGGATCGTGCCGCGACCGATCTCAAGGTTGATGTCCCGGTTGGCGCGCACCGCACCAAAACTCTTGTTGATGC
>NZ_RZRK01001186.1:0-1309 GCF_003997835.1 Mesorhizobium sp. M7A.F.Ca.CA.004.12.1.1 | reverse complement strand
GCACCGAAGCGTTCGCCACTCTGGGCGATGGCTGCCAGGATTATCCGCGCCTCCGCTCCGCCATCGGCGCGCGGCGCCTGGTCGAGGCAGGTGTCGCAATTGCCGCAAGGCTGCGCTTCTTCGCCGAAATAGCCGAGCAGCACCTGGCGACGGCACTGCGCCGTCTCGCAATAGCCGATGCGCCTCGTCGACGGCGATCAGGCTGACATCGAGCCTGGCCAGCGCCTCGAGCATCCGCTCGGTCATCAGCCGCTCCGGCGCGAGATAGAGCAGGCGCGTCTGGCCTGAGGCGACGCGACGCCATGCGGCGATATTGGCATCGCGGTCGATCGAGGAATTGATCGTATCGGCAGCCACGCCGGCAAGCCGCAAGGCGGCGACCTGATCCTGCATCAGCGCCACCAACGGCGAAACGACAATGGTGAGCCCGCCCAGGACAAGTGCCGGGACCTGGTAGCAGAGCGATTTGCCCGCACCCGTCGGCATGACGGCCAGGACATGCCGCCCGGCCAGCAGCGCGTCCATGACATCGGCCTGGCCGGGGCGAAAATCATCGAAGCCGAACACGTCCTTCAGCACGCGCCGCTTGGGATCTCGCTCTTCTGTCGCGACGGCCGCCGGTGCCCGCATTACCGCGCGTCCACGGTCGGCGTGCTTATTGGCATGTCATAGCCGAACTCGGCGCAGAAACGCCGGACGCCGACGAGAAATGCCGGGGGCAGACCGCCGAGATAGGTCCTGAATTCTTCATTCCGTTCCCATTTTCTCAACGAAGCCACCCGGATCGGATTGTTCGGATCCTCGCTGAAACGAATGCGCGGTGTCAGTCCGAACGATTGCGCGATTCTGTCCTGCTGCGCATCGGGCGCGCCGATCATGTCTTCGTAGCGGACAAAGAGTATCTGCCGGTGCGGTTGTGCCTTCTTCAGCCGGGTCAGCGCGTCGTATTCGGCCAGCCAGCGATGCGGCGTGACGTGGAACCGACGCTCGTTGCGTGTTTGCGGATGCGAACTTGTCAGCGTGTCGAACGGATGGCGCACGCAATAGATCAAGCCGATGGAGGGAGGGAGCTTCGCCAGATGCGCAAAACCGCGCGCATCGCGCTTGACGACGAGGTTCGATTCCGGCCGGTCCAACATGTCCAGCATTGTGTATCGCGCTTCGGGCGGATGGACGAAAATGTCCTCGAAACACCTCATCAGCCGCTGTGTCAGCGTCGTGCCGCTGCGCGCGCAACCCGAAATGAAAATTCTGTTGGCGGGCGCCGCGCGTGCGTATGTGCGTTTTTGCATGCGCTGTTTCAGAGACA
>NZ_RZRK01001185.1:0-1310 GCF_003997835.1 Mesorhizobium sp. M7A.F.Ca.CA.004.12.1.1 | reverse complement strand
CAGGACTGGGTGCGCATGCCGACCCATCCGACGCTGCCGGGCAATGTCGACATCTGGGAGAAGGCCGGTCGTCCCGCCGCACTCGGTCATTCCTGCACGCCGGACCTTCTCGGCGATCTGCAAACCCACATCCCGTCGCTGCGCACGCAATGCCGCACCGGCCAGCGCATAGTGGTGTCGGAGGCAAGAAAACGATGAGAATTCTGATTTGCAACGACGACGGCATCGAAGCGCCGGGGCTTGCCCGTCTGGTCAATGCGGCCGGCGCGTTGAGCGACGATGTCTGGGTGGTCGCGCCCGACAGCAAGCGCACCGCTGCCGGCTCGTCATTGACGATTGCCAGGCCGTTGACCATGCGGCGCGTCAAACCGAACTGGTACTCCTGTTCCGGCACTCCGGCCGATTGCGTGGTAAGCGCCATGACCTGGCTGTTCGCCGATTCCGAGAAGCCGGGCCTTGTGCTGTCGGGCGTCAACGATGGCCGCAACGCTGCCGAGGACCTTGCCTATTCCGGTACGCTCGGCATTGCGCGGGAGGCGACGTTCTGGGGCGTTCCGGCCATCGGGTTCTCACGCGTGAAAAATCCTGATTTCACCGATGGCGACGACCAATGGCTTGGCGCGCTCATCGCTTCATTGTGGCAATCGCGCGCCGACTGGGCCGCTGAGGGTCATTGGCTGAGCATCAACCTGCCGACCTTGCTGCCGGCCGAAATCCGGCAGCCGCGCATCGGTCGCGACAAGATCGCTCGCAAGGCCGAGATCGTGGAAAGCGATGGCGATCATACAGTCATCACCGTGCCGCGCGGTCGGGCCCATGACAGCCAGCCGGGTGACGAAAACGAGGCGATCGATGCCGGCTTCATCAGCATCAACCGGCTGAACTGGTTTGGCGAGACACGGCTGGACGAACGGTTTCTGGACGGGATCCCGCGCCAGCGGCAAACTGGCTGACCTGGGGTCTGCGCGTCGTCATCCGATCACCAACCTGTCAGCGGTTAAATCAAGCCAATCCACCACCTATGCTTGAAGCCGCCGCTATTTCATTCCACATCGGTGAGGATGAAGGGCGAGACAGGAGAACGGCGGCGGCATCTGCTGTGGGCTTTGCCCGCATCGCTGATCCTGCATGCGCTCATCGCGGCGTTTCTGGTCTATGGCCTGCCGAGACCCGAGCAGCAGCCGGTTCAGCAGGAACAGCCCGTCAATGTCGCGATCGTGCCGCCACCCGAGAAGCCCAAGCCGAAACCTGCTCCAAAGCCACCGGAACCGACACCTGAAAAGAAGGCTGAGAAGCCGCCTGAACAAAAG
>NZ_RZRK01001184.1:0-1310 GCF_003997835.1 Mesorhizobium sp. M7A.F.Ca.CA.004.12.1.1 | reverse complement strand
GTAGAAGGACGCGATGTCGTGACGATCGGCGGTGTGGCCGAGGTGCTCGCCGCCGCCGGCATGGCGGACGCCGCCGAAATGCTCAAGGCGCCGACCGAAACATTGCTGACGGCTCACCGCGATCTGGTTGGCCGTGGCCGTGCGCTGTTCCAGCGCCTGCATGCCGATGGCGTGCCTTCGCTCTCGGTCATCCGCAATGATGCGCCCCGGCTCATCGGTTCGAACGCGCTGTTCGGCAGCTTCGACAATCTCGTCGCCCATATCGCGGCGGCGTGATCCCATCCTCCAGACCCCAACAAGAATAAGGAAACAGACATGGCAAAAGTCGCTCTCATTGGTGCATCGGGCGCCGTCGGTTCACGCCTTCTCAGGGAACTCTCCGATCGCGGCCACACCGTCACCGGCATTGCGCGCAACCCGGAAAAGATCGCCGCGCTTCCGGGCGTGACGGCGAGGAAGGGCGATGTCTTCGACAGACAAGGTCTCGCCGACCTGATCCGCGGCCATGACGCGGTGATCAGCTCCGTGCATTTCCTGGACAGCGATGCCGATACGCTGATCGAGGCGGTGCGCGCCTCCGGCGTGAAGCGCTATCTGATCGTCGGCGGCGCCGGCAGTCTCGAAGTCGCACCGGGCAAGCGGTTGGTCGACACGCCTCAATTTCCTGATATCTACAAGGCCGAAGCGCAGAAGGGCGCCGACTTCCTGGACAGATTGAAGACGGTCGACGACCTCGATTGGACGTTCCTGTCGCCATCCGCCATGTTCGTGCCTGGCGAGCGCACCGGCAAATTCCGCCTCGGCAAGGATACACTTCTCGCCTCCGATAAGGGCAGCAGCATTTCCTTCGAGGACTATGCGATCGTCATGGTTGACGAGATCGAGAAGCCGGCCCACATCAGGCAGCGCTTCACCGTCGGCTATTGAGCGACCGGCGGGCGGCGGCGGGGTCTCAATCGAGGCCGGCCGACGCCAGCCGCATCAGAGTCCGGTTCAATCTCGGTGCTGCCGCCACCAGCGCCTTGCCGATGGCCGATTGCGGTGCGTCGATGACGGTTTGGGCATCGCCACTTTCGGCAATCCGCCCGGCATCGAGAAGGATGACGCGGTGGGCGACCGACCTGATGACGCCGAGATCATGTGAAATGAAGAGATAGGCGATCTTTTCCTGGCGTTGCAGGTCGAGCAAAAGCTCGAGGATCTCTCCGCGCACGGAGACGTCGAGCGCCGACACCGCCTCGTCGAGCACGATCAGCGACGGCTTTGTGGCGATGGCGCGCGCAATGGCGACGCGCTGCCGCTGGCCCCCG
>NZ_RZRK01001183.1:0-1317 GCF_003997835.1 Mesorhizobium sp. M7A.F.Ca.CA.004.12.1.1 | reverse complement strand
GTCTTAATCAACGCGGCGGCGCTATGCGGACTTCAAGACGCTTCGCAGATCGGCAGCGGCTGTGGCGGCGGTGCCGGATGATCCTTCCTGTATTGGGCGATGATCGGCTCAAGGGTCTTTCTCGGCCAGAATTTCGGTGTGCCGATTTCCTTCAGGCAGGACGCGTTCCAGTAGGCGCCCGGCTGTGAACGGTCGGCTGCGACCGCGGTGATGTCGCGCGATTCCGGGTAGATGTAGAGCGTCGTCGGATTGTCCTTGACCATCGGGATGATCCGCTTGGCATCCGCCGGCGACCAGCTGGTGCAGCCATTGCTGCGACCGCCGGCATAGTCCACCAGCTTGCCGAACGGCACGAAGCCGTCATGGTCGGCGTGCGAGCTGTTCGGGTTTTTGCGCAGGCACATGCCATGCAGCACCTGGGCAGCGTGACCGCCGATCGCCCGCTGCCTGGCGTTCGCGGCTTCGCCTTCGCCGTCGAACTGGATGAAGGTGCGCTGGAAAACCGCGTCCTGCTTCGCGCCGGTGCGGTAATAGCCCTTGAACGAGGTTTTGGCCTCGCTGGTCATATAGGCGCCGCCGGCCGTCAACGATGAATCCATCGCATTGCCGAAGTTCTTCGCGCACCGTTTGCCGTTTGAAAAATCGACGACGCCTTTCAAATTCCGCCCGCTGCCGTGGCCTGACGAAATCGCGCTAAACGACTGGCTGGCCTCGCAGATGACGTAATAGCGACGGCCGAGCACGCCATTGCCCAGATCGCTGGGGCGTGTGGCATCCATGGCGAAGTAGCAGGGGTTCTTGACAGCGCCTTGCGCGACCTTCTTCCGGTAAAGCGCGCGGGCTCGTTCGAGGACAATTTGCGAGATCTGGCCGTCGCTGTCGCCGACATGAGCCTGCAGCCAGGCTGGAACGGCAGATGGTGCGGCAAAGGATCGGGCCGATACCGCCACGGCGATGACGACGAGAAGGCTGGCGACGACACCCAGAGAAACAGATCTCAACCGCACCGGATCAATTCTCCTTGTCGAAGCGAATGGCGATTTCTTGCGGCATTGCCGCGAGAATCGATCATAGATGGCCTCGCATTATCGGGCGAAACACATCTTGTTTAGCGTACCCGCATGAAGAGCCGTAAAGCAGGTCGATGCATGCAACGGCCTACGCCGACATGCTGGCTCCAGGCTTGCGGCGGACGTCTTCGCTTCCTTGAAGCAGGGCAACGAACTCGGGTTGGCGGGTCCCTTCGGAGGCCGTCGGCGCGTTGGCTGACGGAGCATCAAACGAAAACCCGCCTGTGCGGCGGGTCATTGGCGCAAA
>NZ_RZRK01001182.1:0-1322 GCF_003997835.1 Mesorhizobium sp. M7A.F.Ca.CA.004.12.1.1 | reverse complement strand
GCGTTTCTGGCGCAAAGGATCGCCGTCTGGATCGAAGCGGTGGTGAAGTAAGCCGACGAAAAAGGGCGGCCGAAGCATCGCTTCAGCCGCCCTTTCCTTGGTCTGTCCCGGCAATCAGCCAGGCTAAGCCTGACTGATTACAACGCGATCTGGCTTACGCAGCCCGCGCAGCCGGACGCTTGCCGCCGAAGCGACGCTTGTTGTTGCCTTTGAAGGCCGGCTTGGCGCCTTCCGGCTTGCGCTCGCCTGCGAAGGCAGGCTTGTCGCCGAAGCGCTTCTTGCCAAAGCCGTTGCCCTTGTTCTCGCCACCGGGCCGCCTGCCGTCGCGACGGCCATTGCGGTCGTTGCGATCATTGGCCGGCTCGAAGCGCTCGTTCTTTTCAGCCGGATTGCGCAGCGGATCGGGGCTGCCGAGATGGTCGGCAACGATCGGCAGCTTGGTGCGGATGATGCGCTCGACCTGGCGCAGCTTGCTGTTCTCGGAAGGATCGCAAAGCGTGATCGCGATGCCGTCCATGCCGTTGCGGCCGGTACGTCCGATGCGGTGGACGTAGCTCTCGGCTTCATCAGGCAGGTCGAAATTCACGACATGGCTGATGCCGGGGACGTCGATGCCGCGCGCCGCAATGTCGGTCGCCACCAGAATGCGCACCGAGCCGTCGCGGAAATCGTTCAGCGCTTTCTGGCGGGCATTCTGCGACTTGTTGCCGTGGATGACGGCGGCCTTGAAGCCGTCGCGCTCTAGGTCCTTGGTCACCCTGTCGGCACCATGCTTGGTGCGCGAGAAGATGATGACGGACTTCATCGCCTCGTCGGCGAGCATCGTCGACAGAACCTGGCGCTTCTGCTTGGTGCGGGCAAAGACGACGCCCTGCACGATCTCGGCCGCCGCCGTGCTTTGCGGCGCGACTTCGACGCGGATCGGGTTCTTCAGCAGGCCCTTGGCCAGTTCGGCGATTTCATTGGGCATGGTCGCCGAGAACAGCACCGTCTGACGGTCGGGCGCCGTCGCCTTGGCGATGCGCTTGACGTCGTTGATGAAGCCCATGTCGAGCATGCGGTCGCCTTCGTCGAGCACCAGCCATTTGGTGTCGGCAAGCACGAGGTCGCCCTCACGCACAAGGTCGGTCAACCGGCCGGGCGTGGCGATCAGGATGTCGACGCCGGGAGCAACCTTCTTCACCTGACTGAAGCGGGACACGCCGCCGAGCACGAGCGCGGTCGAGACATGCGCACCCTTGGCGAGGATCTTGATCGTGTCTTCGATCTGCACGGCGAGTTCGCGCGTCGGCGCCAGAATCGGCGCACGCGCCGTCTTCGGC
>NZ_RZRK01001181.1:0-1324 GCF_003997835.1 Mesorhizobium sp. M7A.F.Ca.CA.004.12.1.1 | reverse complement strand
GAAGGGATGAGCCCCGCGGCATGCCATGTCGACCCGGCCGTAAGCTGCGTTCGCTCCAGCAATGCCACATCGGTCCAGCCGCGCTTTGCCAGGCCGTAGAGAATGCCTGCACCCACACAGCCGCCACCGACCACGACCGCACGAAAGGAACTCACCATATGCGCGTGCCCTTGTATGAAATTGCCACCGGTCCACATGAACGCATGCGCATACTGTCAGACAGCATCCGGCTTTTCAGCATATTTCCTTGTCTGGAACGCAGCAGTGGTCACCCGACTGTTGGGCCACAAAGCCGGCCGAACTGTCAGCCTTCGCGCCCGCGTTTAGGCTGCTTCTTTGCGTTTTGCCCTGCTATATTCCGATTGCAGCATTCGGGATCGGGACATGATCTTCGTTGATCAGCACGATCGGCGCGTCGGCTCCTTCGACCCTGACGACCAGCAGGCGCAGGCTCCATGTGCCGGCTGTCCGGACAGCGGTCGAGTAGGCCGTGCCCTTGCCCTTGGCGCCGTGGACCGGAATGCCGAACTGGGCGTCGCCGGCCCATTCGCATTGACGTTGAGATGGCCGCCGACCCAGAAACTGTCGGTCAAATCATCACCCAACGCCGCCTTGACGCGGTCGTCGGCGCGAAGCCTGTCCATCGTCATGTGGTAGGCATCGCTGCCTTTCAGGACGTAGGGAATGCTGCCCACCATCGTCGCGCAGCCGCCAATCCCGACAACCCAGACGGCAAGGCCGGCGATTGCCCAGTTGCGTTGCGTCTTGCGAAACTGTTCCGCGTCGCGCCAGGCGCGGTTCTGCCAGGCCCAGCGGCTGCCGCGTGCGCCCAGCACGATGATCATGATGATGTTGACGACAGGGATCAGCGCCAGTAACGCGATGAAAGTGCTGTTGCCGATGCCCCAGATCCAGTTGAGGAAGAAAGCGCCCCAGTTCCAGCGGTCGAGTTCGGCTGGAATTTCAGCCGGCTGGTTGAGCGGTTGTCCGGCCATCGTGTCCCCCATCGGTGACGTACCGACTGATTCTAGCGCATGAGCCCGTCAATGCGCAAAATCAAAGTTCTGCAACTTCTGTCAGGTCTTGTTGGATAGCCGGCGAAAATTCGCTTTCACGGCACGGCTTGCCGGCTTCAGCGCGGCGCTGATCGAGCGCTCCGCCGCGACCCCGTTGAACAGCGATGGCGTGCGGCCGGAAAAGATTTCCGGCCAGAACCGCGATGCCGATTGCAGGAAGGACATTTGCGCCGCAAACACGCCTTCGGCCATAGCGGCGGTCTTCTCGTTTACCGCACGCGCGGTCTCCGTGCTCCATGGCTGACTGC
>NZ_RZRK01001180.1:0-1325 GCF_003997835.1 Mesorhizobium sp. M7A.F.Ca.CA.004.12.1.1 | reverse complement strand
ATCCAGGGCACCGCATTGCTTTCCATGCTGGTGGCGCTGCTGTTCACCGCCTATCGCATCCGCCGCGTCGGGGTTGCCCGATGAGCGCGGTGTTCGAACAGATCTTCCAGGTCGGCTTCCTGGCCGCGATCATCCGCATCGCCACGCCGCTGGCTTTTGCAACGCTCGGCGAAATGTTCTCGGAGCGGGCTGGCGTGCTCAATCTCGGCATCGAAGGCATCATGCTGTTGTCGGCGATGACCGGCTTTACCGCCGCCAGTCTCAGCGGCAGCCTGTGGCTCGGCGTGCTGGCTGCGGTGCTGACCGGCATGCTGATGGGCGCGCTGCATGCGCTGTTCACTGTGGCGCTCGGCCTCAGCCAGCATGTCTGCGGCATCGGCGTGACGCTGTTCTCGTCGGGCCTCGCCTATTTCCTCTACCGGCTGATCTTCGGCCAGCAGTCGGTGCCGCCCAACATCAAGGGGTTTCAGACACTGCCGATCCCGCTCCTTTCGGACATCCCGGTGCTCGGGACGGCGGTGTTCAGCCAGTTCGCGCTGGTCTACATGGCGATCCTGGCCATTCCGCTGGCCGCCTTCGTGCTCTACCGCACGCCATGGGGCCTGTCGGTGCGTATGGTCGGCGAAAACCCGCGCGCCGCCGATTCGGCGGGGGTCAGCGTCATTGCCACGCGCTTCCAGGCAGTCATCCTCGGCGGTGCGCTGATGGGGCTGGCCGGCGCCTTTCTGTCGATGGCGCAGTTCAACGCCTTCACCTTCGGCGTCGTCTCGGGGCGTGGCTGGGTGGCGATCGCGCTGGTCGTGTTTGGCCGCTGGGATCCGTGGCGCTCGGCGGGGGCGGCGCTGCTGTTCGCCTTCGTCGATGCGCTGCAGTTGCGCATGCAGGCCAGCGGGCTCGGACACATCCCCTACGAGGCGTTCCTGATGCTGCCGTTCATCTTCACCATTGTCGCCATGGCGGTGATGTCGCGCAACGCGACGGCACCGTCGGCGCTGCTCAAGCCGTTTCGACGGGAAGAACGGTAGACGAGCAGGACTTGGTGCCTTTCCTCTCCCCCGATCGACGGGGTAGAGGAAGGGCGACAAGCTGTCCCTGGGACGAAGAACCTGTCCCTGGAAAGCCTCACATCGCCGTAAAACCATTGTCAACGAACAGATGCGTGCCGTTGACGAAGCTCGACTCGTCGCTGGCCAGGTAGAGCGCTGCCCTCGCCACCTCTTCCGGCTCGCCGATGCGGCCCTGCTGCGCGGCCAGTGCCGCGTCGGAGACGTCGACGCCGAGCCTGCCGAGGTCGGCGACCTCGCGCAGGCCGTGCGGTGTACGGA
>NZ_RZRK01000117.1:0-10758 GCF_003997835.1 Mesorhizobium sp. M7A.F.Ca.CA.004.12.1.1 | reverse complement strand
TGCCGGGTTGGCGATCAACCGCTCGAGCAAACGCTTCACAGGGCGGCTCGGCTCGGAACCTGTCTCGATCCGGGAGACGGTGGCCTGGTCTACGCCGAGTTCATCCGCCAGCTGCTGCTGCGTCCACTTGCGACTGGCGCGCAGGGCCTTGACGGACTCTCCAGTGATCGGTGCGGCGATGTTCATGGCGCGCAGTTATGCGCAACGCATACTCACCTGTCAATGCCCTGCGCATAATGAAATTCCTCAGAGTGCATATCATGGCTGAAGAAATCCACGACAGACTGAAGGCTTCCCGACTCGCTGCCGGCTTCCGAAGCGTGCGCGAGGCGGCAACCTCGCTAGGCATCCCCTATCAGACCTATGCGTCGCACGAAAATGGCAATCGGGCGTTCGACAACCAGGCCGCAGCGCAATATGCGCGTCGGTTCAAGGTCTCGATCGACTGGCTTCTGACCGGCCGTGGCGAAGCGCCAGAGGCGATGCCGTCGCTGGTGCCGCTGATGGGCTACGTCGGCGCCGGCGCTGAGGTTGAGCCGGATTTCGAACAGGTCCCGGAAGAGGGCATGGAACAGATAGAGGTTCCTTTCCCCCTGCCAGCCGACATGATCGCGTTGCAAGTGCGGGGTGATTCGATGCTTCCGCAGTTTCGCAACGGCGTGATCATCATTGTCTATAGGGAACAGCGCAGGTCGACCGAAAGCTTCTTTGGTGAGGAAGCAGCCGTGCGCACGACTGACGGCCGCCGCTTCATCAAGACGATCCTGCGCGGCACCACCGGCGTCAACCTGATCTCGTGGAACGCACCCGCCATCGAGAATGTGCATCTTGCATGGGTCGGCGAAATTTTCACCTATTTCCCGGCGACGGCTATCCGGCGCATCGAAAAGCAGGGCGGCATCCAGGGGCAACTCAGATTGAGAGCTTAAGCCGAATTATGCTCTGTGTATAATTTCCTTTGACTTGATATTATGCAATGTGCATAGTCACCTCCACTCGCAATCCCGCGATGGAGGCATGGCGTGTCGCTATCTCATCCAGTTGCCGTCAACGACAGAGCCGAGGTCTTCCTCGAGGCTGCCTTTGACCATGGCCACGCCGGTGCCGTCGGCCGCGGCGACCTGGCAATAGGCCGCCATTGCGATTCCGACGTGTATCTTGGTACCGACCAGCGTCCATCGCGCCGTGACCACTTCGACAAACGCACCGTTGATTGCCCCGATACTGCTATGCCGGATATCTCGAATGATGCCGGCGTCCCTGGCCTGATCCAGAACCTGTTGGCCGTTCCAGCCCTTGCAAATGTCGGCGCCCGCGACCTTCGGCGCTTCCGCCTGGTTCCCGCCCTTGTGCAGGCCAACCCACACCAGCACGGCGAGAGCCGGAATAATGAACCATTTCGAGAGCGCCTTCTTTGCCGGCGCATCCGGAGGTCCGCGCGTCGCGTTGCCGGCGAAGTCATGCCGGCAGAACCGGCAGATGCGCGCGTCGCGCTGAACTGTTTCCGCGCACTCCGGGCAAGTCTTGGTGTCGCCCTCCATAGTTCCCCCCCACAGCATTTTCCCCAACGAGAAAGGATAGTCCTATGATCACCTTCCAGCAACCGCCCATCGGCTCGCTGTCCACTTCCCCCGCAGTCTTCACCCAAGGCATCGTCGAGCTGATGGCCGATAAGATGCTGGAAATGGGCATGAACGGCACGGCGGTCACCGCCGACAGCCTGGCCGAACATTCCAGCTTCACCCGCGCCCAGATCGAGGAACACGGCCACGAAGCGGCGGACCTCGCCAAGTCGCGCGCCGTCCACAGGCTGGACTGACGGCCATGCAAACCGTCGCCGAACGTCTGATCGCGGTGGCCGGCCAGTCCGCCGAGATGGAAGCGTGGATTTCCCGCCAGCTTATGGCCGGCCAGAAACCATCGCAGATCCTGGCCGAACTGGGGCAGGGCGGTTTCGACCGCGCCTGCGCCACCCTGGCCAACGTGCACACACGCCTCGCGCTGGCATCGGCCTTCACCTTCGCGCTGGCTTTCGTCAGCGTCGCCGTGGGGCTGCGCTGATGAAGCCCCGCGTGCGCTGCCCGAACTTTCCCGAATGCCGCTGCGGCGACGACTGCACCGACCGCAGCGACACCCGCATGCTGCGCCTGCTGTTCGGCCTCTTCATCACCGGCACCGCGCCATCGGCGCAGGGCTGATTTACGTGGGAATGCGCTCATGAACCAGTCCGTCACGCAGCCTTGGGTGCAAGGCATCAGCTTCATGCAGCAGACCGTGCTGCTCACCGCTATTCGCGGCCCTGACGGCATAGGCAAGTATCATCCGTGCAAGTTCATGCTGCGCTGGTTTCGCCGATGCGTCCTGCTCTCGGCGATGGACGGCCGGGCGCTGACCGACCCTGCCGAACGCAACGGCGGCTCGTTCACCGGCCCCAGCTACGAGGCAACGGTCAGGCCGGTATACAAGGAATGGTATGGGCCGATGGACAAGATCGTCGGTGACTATCTGCGCTCACTCGACGAGTTGCCGCACCATTTCCAGATGCACTTCCTGCATGCGGTTCAGATTGTCGGCTTCAAGCATCCCGACGAGGTAATCCGCAGCTGGTGGGCGCAGGTCTATCTGCGGCTGGTCAACGACCTGCATCTGCACCCGGAGAGCGAAGCCGAAATGGATCGCCGCCTCGGCGACAATCGAGCCCAATGGCTCGAACGCAACGACGCTGCGACGGTGGATTGAGATGGCTGACAAATCCGCCATCGAATGGACCGACGCGACGTGGAATCCTGTCGTCGGCTGCACCATCGTCTCGCCCGGCTGTACGCGTTGCTACGCCATGGGCATGGCCGCCCGTATCGAGGCGATGACGAAGGCGCTGCAGGCCAAGGGCCAGACCGGCGCGCCGCATTACAACGGCACGACGCGCAAGGTGAACGGCAACACCATCTGGACCGGCAAGCTGGCCATGGCGCCCAACCACATCGTCTTGGAGCCGCTGGCCTGGCGCGCCCCGCGCCGCATCTTCGTCAACTCCATGGGCGATCTCTTCCACGAGAACGTTCCCGACGACTGGATCGACAAGGTGTTCGCCGTCATGGCGCTGGCGCCGCATCACACCTTCCAGGTGCTGACCAAGCGCGCGAGGCGGATGCGGTCATACATAAGAAGTCTTCCAAACCGCGATGATATCGTCGGCAAAGCTGCGGCTCATCTATGGGGCGGCACGGATCCTGACGGGGTTTTCGATGCTGCAATGCATGCGGTGCGTATGCCGCTGCCGAACGTCTGGCTTGGCGTCTCCGCCGAGCGCCAGCAGGAAGCCGACGAGCGCATCCCGGATCTGCTGGCGACGCCGGCAGCAATCCGCTTCGTCTCCGCCGAGCCGTTGCTTGGGCCAATCGACTTTACGCGCATGCGCCCTCCGGTCGACAAGCAGGTGTATGGCTTCCCTAACCTCGACGCGCTGCGCGGGAGTTGGTTTGTCGATGGCCATAGGCCAGACGAAGAGATGCCAGACACCGGCGTCCGCCTCCACTGGATCATAGTCGGCGGCGAGAGCGGTCATAAGAGCCGCGCAATGCACCCGGCCTGGGCGCGGTCAATCCGCGAGCAGTGCGCAGCGGCCGGCGTGCCGTTTTTCTTCAAGCAGTGGGGAGAGTGGCGCCCATCGACGCCAGAGCTTGCTTACGGGAACCCGCGATCGGGGTGGCGCTGTCTAGCCGCGCACCCGCATCTGCCGCGTCCGCACGAACTCTATCCCGAGGCTGGCGCCGAATTCGTCGAACACGTCGGCAAGAAAGCCGCCGGCCGGTTGCTCGACGGCGTCGAGCACAACGCCATGCCCGAACTGCGGGAGGTACTGGCGCTATGAGCGTTTACGTCGACAACGCCAAACATCCATTCGGTCGTCTTCTCATGTGCCACATGTGGGCAGACACGCGCGCAGAACTGTTCGCCATGGCGGACCGCATCGGCGTCCAGCGCAAGTGGTTCCAGCGCCCGGCCGGGCTTGGCGTCGCCGGCATGGATGCAACGTGGGAGCATTTCGACATCGCTCAATCGAAGCGTGCTCTGGCCGTCGCAGCCGGCGCGATCGAGACAGATAAATATGGCCCGGTCGAGCACACCGCCCGGCTGAAAGGCGACCAGGTGAAGCTCGAGCAGATAGCGGAGCTTCGCGCCAAGGGCTTCGGTGCCGGCGCAAGGCCCGCTGATCCAAAGCAGGGAGCGCTGCTATGATCGAGCTTCCCGACCTCGCCATTTCCGTCCGCCAGCCATGGCCATGGGCGATGATGCACTGTGGCAAGGATATCGAAAACCGCGACTGGCCGACGAAGATCAGGGGCCGTGTCTGTCTGCATGCCGCCAAGGGCATGACGCGCGACGAGTACGAAGACTGCCTCGCCACAATCCATGAGATTAGTCTGACGCACCCTTTCAAGCCGGGCTTGATGCTGCCGGCATTCGAGGAACTGCCGCGGGGCGGCATCGTCGGAACGGTCGACATAGTCGATTGCGTCGCTGAAAGCGCCAGCCCGTGGTTCTTCGGTCGCTATGGATTTGTTCTGCGCAACGTCGAGCTGCTTGACGAGTTCATCCCCGTCAAAGGCGCCCTCGGCTTTTTCAGATGGCGTGACAACCTCAATGCCGTGCCGGTGTTAAAGGCAGCGCCAAGACAGGGGAGCCTGCTATGACACAGACTCATGCTCCACAACCGTCATCCGTCCGCTTCCCAGTGCAGCCGCGCCTGGTGCCGGCGATCAAGGCGGCGCGCTATCTGCACCTGACGCTGCCGGAATTCATGGAATTGCTGCCGGCGCTGCAGCATCAGGGTTTTCCACGGGCTTGCCCGATCACCGGCAATTACGACCTGGTGGCGATCGACGCATGGCAGGACAAGCGCTCTGGCCTTGCCGGATCAGGATCCGGCGCGCAGTCTAGCGCCGAAATCGCAAGAGCGAGGCTGGCGACCCTTGGCTAAGATCAAGCTGAAGCACTACGTCATCCGCAAGGGCAAGTACGGCTACTGGCTTCCGACGCCGAAGATGGTCGAGGCGGGCTTCGAATGCATCTCCTGCGGCACGGATGGGCCGGATGCATGGGCGATTGCCAGGCAATGGGAAGACCGCTGGCAGGAATTCCGCAAGGGCAGGGAGCCGCCGCGCCTGCATGTCTGGCCGAAGGATTCGATCGGCGACGCCTTTACCCGCTATCGTAAGATGGATGCCTGGAAGCGCAAGCCGCCGCGCACGCGTGAAGACTGGGAACGTGGCTGGACGTTCATCGAGCCGTACTTCGCCGACCTGCCGCCGGCCGACATCACGCTCGAGCTGCTCGACGACTGGTATGGCCGCCTGCTGCGCGTCAGGGGCGTCGACATCGCCTATCGCGCCATGAAGACGTGGCGGTCGCTCTACAACGTCATGGCCGGAATGAAGCTGTGCCCGCCCAAGGCCGACCCCTCGCAGGCGATCCGCCGCCAGACGCCGCCGCCGCGTCACCAGACGTGGACGGAAGGCGAAGTGGTGCGCATGGTCAAGGGCGCCTGGCGCGCCGGCTACCGCGGCCTCGCCTGCATCATCGCCGTCGCGTGGGACACCAGCTTCTCGCCGGTCGACGTGCGCACGCTGACCCCGGCGCAGGCGATGCAGACGGCGCAGGAATGGGGTTTTCTCATCGCGCGCACCAAGAGCGGCGAGGCGGCTTTCGGCACGCTGTCGCCGCGCACCCAGCGCCTGGTGCTGGCCTACATCGAATCGCTCGGCGTCACGCTGCTCGACGATGCGCCGATCTTCCGCTCGCGCGGCTTTGAACCGGGACCGAAGGGCGGCCGGCCGCGCGCCGGCGTGCCCTACACCAAGGACTCGCTCGTCGACGATTTCGCCGACCTGCGCAAACTGGTGTTCGGGGCTGGGGAAAAGCGCCGGCTCATGGACATGCGGCGTTCGGGCGCGGTCGAGGCCAACGCCGGCGGCGCATCGGTCGAGGCGATCTCGGCCAAGATGGGTAATTCGATCGATGAGAACAAGGCGCTGCAGAAGACCTATATGCCGGTCAACCTGGCAGCCGTCCGTTCCGCCGATGCCAGCCGCCGCGAAGGCAGGAAACTGCTTGGTCAGGAACGGAATGAATACAAAAAGTTGAAACTCTCCGGAAAATGAGAGTTGAAACTTTTCAAGGGGCGGTAGCTAACCCCTTGAAATAAATGGCGCGAGTGACGGGGCTCGAACCCGCGACCTCCGGCGTGACAGGCCGGCACTCTAACCAACTGAGCTACACCCGCGCATGGCGAACACGTGTCAGCCGTGTTCGTCGTTGGGGCGCTGGATAAGGGGTTCGCCACCGGGTGTCAAGCGTGACAGGACAGCATAACAGCAAACAGGAGAAGGTTTTTTGACAGCCGGCGTTTTGTTGGCAAAACCGGCATCCAACCAGGGCATCCTGCGCTCATTTGGCCTTGCGAAGCGGACCCTGACCGCTTAAAGGTCCGGCCCGGAGCGGGCGATTAGCTCAGTTGGTAGAGCGCTTCGTTTACACCGAAGATGTCGGCGGTTCGAGCCCGTCATCGCCCACCATTCCATTAGTCCATTCAAACTGTTGCCAAGACACGGAACCGAGTCGTTCGGTAGATGCTGCAATCACGGCGGCAACAGTCGAAAATCATTGCCCTCCGGCAGCAACTGCCCGCCATCGACGACGATGGTCGTGCCGGTGATGTAGCTGGCATCGTCGGAGGCGAGGAACAGGAAGGCGTTGGCGACGTCGCGCGGGCTGCCGAGGCGGCCGAGCGGAATGGAGTCCTCCATGTTCTTGATGTAAGCCGCGCCGCGATGCAGCTCGATGGCTTCGGTCAGGATGTTGCCGGGCTCGACACCGTTGACGGTGATGCCGTAGCCGGAGAATTCGAGCGCGGCGGCACGGATGAAGCCGTTGATGCCGGCCTTGCTGGCCGAATAGTGGCCGTGGCCGGGGCTGGTGACATGCGGGCCGGTGATGGAGGAGGTGTAGAGCATGCGGCCAAAGCCTTGCGCCTTCATCGGCACCAGGGCCGCGCGGCTGGCATTGAAGGTGCCGCGCAGATTGACCGCCATGACGCGGTCCCAGTCGTCGGCGCTGGTATTCTCGATCAGTTGCCAGGGATAGATGCCGGCATTCTGCACGATGATGTCGAGGCGGCCATGCTGCTTCAGCGCCAGCGCCACGGCGGCCTCGGCGTCGCTCATTTGCGAGATGTCGGTGCGGATGAAGGGGACGCCCAACTCGTCAGCGGTGGCTTGCCCGGCATCGGCCTCGGTGTCGGCGAGCACCAGCCTTGCGCCTTCCTCGGCAAAGCGTAGCGCGATGCCCTTGCCGATGCCGCGGGCGCTGCCGATGATCAGCGCTACCTTGCCTTGTAACCGATTGGTCATGCGAGCCGTCCTGTCATGCGAGTCTTTGGCGAATGGTTTGCTTGAAGGCGTCGAGCAGCACGGCCGCCAGCACCAGCAGGCCGTGGATCACCTGGGTAAAATTGGCCGGCAGGCCCATCAAATTGATCGCCGTGTTGATGGCCGAGAGCAGCAGCACGCCGGCATAGACGCCGGGCAGGGTGCCGACGCCGCCTTTGAGGCTGACGCCGCCGATGACGACCGCGGCGAAGGCGTTGAACAGCAGGCCGACGCCGAGATTGGCGGTGGCGCCCGACGTGCGGATCGCCAGCAGCCAGCCGGCAAGGCCGGCAATCGCGCCGGCAAGCACGAAGGCGATGATGAGATTGCGGTTCACCCGGATGCCGGCGCGGAAGGTCGCCGTCTCGTTGCCGCCGATCATCACCAGATGCCGGCCGAACGGCGTCTTGGCCATGATCAGCGAAAAGACCACGAAACAGCCAACCGCGATCCAGGCGGTAAGTGGCAGGCCGACAAGGCGCTGGATGCCGAACCAGCGGATGGCCGGTGCAAGATCCTGCGCCGAGCGGCCGCCCGACACGACCAGCACGAGGCCGCGCACCCAGATGTAGGACGCCAGCGTGATGATGAAGGCGCTCATCTTCACCTTGACCACCAGATAGCCGTTGAAGGCGCCGATGAGACCGCCGACGGCCAGCGCCAGCAGCAGCGAAACCGGAACCATCAGCCATTCGGGATGCAGTTGCACGCCCATGCCGATGCCCGACGAGCAGAACAGGATGCCGACCGCCATGGCGCTAAGCGCTGCGACGGATTCGACCGACAGATCCATGTGGCCGGCGATGATCACCAGCGCCAGGCCGATCGACATGACGCCGAGCACGCTGGAAGCCTCGATGATGTTGGCGAAGATGCCGAGCTGAAAGTAGTTCGGGACGAAGATGGAGAAGACCACCAGCACGAACAGCAGCATGAACCAGACGAGGTTGTCGAGTACGAACTCCAGGGCTTTGCGTGTGCGCGGGTTCATGGGCTGATCCGGTTGGCGCATGCCCCGCGAAATCAATTCGATTTCGTCGGGTTCGGGCGCGGATTCAAATTCGCCACGGCGTCTTTTGGACGCGGCGTCATGAAAGGGCAGGCTCCGGGCCGTAACGGCCCGGAGCGCTTTCAATGACTATTCGACCGATTTGACGGTGTCCGTCGGCGGCTTCTGGTTGCCCCAGAAGGCCGGGTTGTCGACGTTTTGCTTGGTGATGGCGTCACCCGGGATCTTGATGCTCGGACCCCAGGCTTCCTTGGTCACGGTCGATTTCAAGCCGAGCACGTCGTATTCACCGGGCTTGATTTCTTGCTTCTTGACGATCTTGTCCATGAACATCGCGACAGCCGCGGCCTGCGCGTAGAGCGGCTGCTCGATTTCGGCGTTGAGCCAGCCCTTGCGGATCAGGTCGAGGCCGACCGGAGCGCCGTTCGAGCTCATCAGCATGACGTCGCCCGGCTTCTTGCCGGCCGCCTCGAGCGAGGCGACGGCGGCGACCGACAGGTGCGCGGCATGGCTGAAGATCAGGTCGATGT
This sequence comes from Mesorhizobium sp. M7A.F.Ca.CA.004.12.1.1, assembly GCF_003997835.1. Lineage (NCBI taxonomy): Bacteria > Pseudomonadati > Pseudomonadota > Alphaproteobacteria > Hyphomicrobiales > Phyllobacteriaceae > Mesorhizobium > Mesorhizobium sp. M7A.F.Ca.CA.004.12.1.1. The sequence goes on along the minus strand of NZ_RZRK01000117.1, from coordinate 1,792 downwards.
CGGGGTTCGCCAGCATCTGGTCGGCAACGATTGTGCCGGCATTGCTGGCTTCCCATTGCATGGCCGGAAGCGAGATGATCTTGACGTCCGGCAACGCCTTCATCTTCTCCTCGAAGCCCTTCTGGATGTCGAGCGTATAGGGGTCGCCGGGGTCGCCGAGGACCTGCAGCACCTTGCCCTTCACCGAACCGTGCTTTGCCTTCAGCAGCTTCTCGGCCTGGTCCGCGGCTACGTAGCCGATCTCGACCGTTCCGGCGACAGAGGTGAAGTCGGATGGCGTCGAGGTGATCTGGCGGTCGAACTCGACCACCGGGATGCCGGCGGCCCGGGCCGCCTCGATCGACGGTTTCAGGGCATTGAAGTCGACTGCCGCCAGGATGATGGCCGCCGGCTTCAGCGCGATGACATCGTTCATCTGCGATTGCTGGGCGTCGGTCTTGTTGTCGGCGTTCAGCGTCTTCATCTCGTAGCCGGTCTGCTTCAGGAACAGTTCCAGCGCGCTCACCGAGCCGGTCTGGAACTCGTCCAGCAGCGTCGGCACCATATAGTAGATGATACCCTTGGACTGGGCGAATGCCGGCGTGAGCGTGGCAAAGGCCAGTGCAAGGATACCGAAGACAGCAAGAAGTATTCGCTTCATGTCGTTCGCTCCTCTTAAGCCGGACCCCTCTTTTGTCCCTCAGCCTGTCGGTCCGGCACCGGCAAGCGTCTCACCGGTGATCATGTTGATCACCGCATCGGGACTTGTTTTATTGCGTGCGACATCGCCGGCCACGACGCCCTGGCGGATCACCACGATCCGGTCGGCGACCTGAAAAGCCTGCTGCATGATATGGGTGATGATGACGACGCCGATGCCCTGGTTCGCCACTTGGCGGATCATGTCGAGGCCGCGCCGTGTCTGTTCGACGCCGAGGGCGGCGAACGGTTCATCGAGCAGCACCAGCTTGCCGCCCCAGTGCACGAAACGGTTGAGCTCGATGGCTTGCCGTTGGCCGCCCGAGAGATGCTCGACATTGGCCCGCAGCGAGGGAATGCGGGTGCCGGCATTGGCCAGCGCCCTTCCGACGACGGCTTCCATGGCGCGCTCGTCGAGCACGGGAATGCCGAGAAACTTGCGTGTGATCTCACGGCCCATGAAGAAATTGGCGACCACGTCGACATTGGTGCACAGCGAGAGATCCTGGTAGACGGTCTCGATGCCGGCCGCCTTGGCCTCGGCTGGTGATTTGGCAAGGAATTCCTTGCCCTCGAACAGCATGCGCCCGGAGGTCGGCTCCAGTCCGCCCGATATGATCTTCACCAGTGTCGATTTGCCGGCGCCGTTGTCGCCCAGCAGCGCCACGACCTCGCCCTTGCCGATCGAGAAGCTGATCCCCTTGAGCGCTTCGATCGCGCCATAGTTCTTGGTGACGTTGTCGAGCACCAGCAGGGGTTCACTCATGCCGCAATCTCCCTGCCTTTGAGAAGGTCGCGCTCGCGTTCGCGTTCGGCCGCGAACATCTGCCCGAAGCGAGGTGACAGCACCCCGGAAACCGCAAGGGCGGCGGCGCCGCGCAGCACGGAATGCTGTCCGCCGCGCGCGACCACAACCCTGGGCGTCGTGCGGTCCTTGCGGGCCGAGACGGAGTTGTGCAGGCCTCCGGCCGAACCAGCCAGCATTTCGAGCAGGTCGGTGGACGCCAGCCCGCCGAGGATGACCGTCTCCGGGTCGAACAGGTTCTCGATGACGGCGACGGCGTTGTGAAAGATCGGTGCGACTTCGGCGACCCAATCCGCCTCGCTGCCGTTC
>NZ_RZRK01001179.1:0-1338 GCF_003997835.1 Mesorhizobium sp. M7A.F.Ca.CA.004.12.1.1 | reverse complement strand
CTGGATGCGGATCTGGTGTTCCTTGCCGGTGCCCTTGTCCTTGGCCGAAACGTTGACGATGCCGTTGGCGTCGATGTCGAAGGTGACCTCGATCTGCGGCACGCCGCGCGGCGCCGGCGGGATGCCGACCAGGTCGAACTGGCCGAGCGCCTTGTTGTCGGCGGCCATTTCGCGCTCACCCTGGAAGACCCGGATGGTCACGGCCGACTGTGAGTCCTCGGCCGTCGAGAACACCTGGCTCTTCTTGGTCGGGATCGTCGTGTTGCGTTCGATCAGGCGGGTGAACACGCCACCCAGCGTCTCGATGCCGAGCGACAGCGGCGTCACGTCGAGCAACAGCACGTCCTTGACGTCGCCCTGCAGCACGCCGGCCTGGATGGCGGCGCCGAGAGCAACGACTTCATCCGGATTGACGCCCTTGTGCGGCTCCTTGCCGAAGAACTGCTTCACGATCTCCTGGATCTTGGGCATGCGGGTCATGCCGCCGACCAGGACGACTTCGTCGATCTCGCCGGCCTTCAGGCCGGCATCCTTCAATGCCGCCTTGCAAGGGGCAATCGTGCGCTGGACCAGGTCGTCGACCAGCTGCTCGAACTTGGCGCGCGTCAGCTTCAGCGTCAGGTGCTTCGGCCCGGTCGCGTCGGCGGTGATGAAGGGCAGGTTGATTTCGGTCTGGGTGGTCGACGACAGCTCGATCTTGGCCTTTTCAGCCGCCTCCTTGAGGCGCTGCAGGGCAAGCTTGTCGTTCTTCAGGTCGATGCCCTGTTCCTTCTTGAACTCGGCCGCCAGATATTCGACCAGGCGCATGTCGAAATCCTCGCCGCCGAGGAAGGTGTCGCCATTGGTCGACTTGACCTCGAACACGCCGTCGCCGATTTCGAGCACCGAAATGTCGAACGTGCCGCCGCCAAGGTCATAGACGGCAATGGTCTTGCCTTCCTTCTTGTCGAGGCCATAGGCAAGCGCTGCCGCGGTCGGCTCGTTGATGATGCGCAGCACTTCAAGGCCGGCGATCTTGCCGGCATCCTTGGTCGCCTGGCGCTGGGCGTCGTTGAAATAGGCTGGAACGGTGATGACCGCTTTCTCGACCTTTTCCCCGAGATAGGCTTCCGCCGTCTCCTTCATCTTCTGCAGGATCATGGCCGAAATCTGCGAGGGCGACTGCTTCCTGCCGCCGGCTTCGACCCAGGCATCGCCATTGTCGCCCTTGACGATCTTGTAGGGGACAAGCTTCTTGTCCTTCTCCGTCACCGGATCGTCATAGCGGCGGCCGATCAGGCGCTTGACCGCGAAGATGGTGTTTTCAGGATTGGTGACCGCCTGGCGCTTGGCTGGCTG
>NZ_RZRK01001178.1:0-1338 GCF_003997835.1 Mesorhizobium sp. M7A.F.Ca.CA.004.12.1.1 | reverse complement strand
GTGTCGATCGACATGCCCGAGCCCGAACCAAACGTCTCGCCGAACTTGTCGCGCTGAGCGGCCGGGATGCGGCCGACGCCGACCAGCCCTTTGTTGACAAAGCTCGTGCCGCCGACGGTCGCGGTGCTGTCGGCGAGCGCCGGCGTCAAGGCGGTGAACAAGGCCAGCGCGACGCCGAGCGACGCGGTTCGATACAGGTGTTTCATGGATAATCCTCTTTGTGACGGATGTGCCGGAGCGGCCGCGGGACGAAAAACTGAAAGAGGTGCGACATCGATGATGCCGCGCAAGCCTCCCCGAAACGCGGTCTACGGCGCGAACATGATGCTTGCGTGACAGCGCGCAGTGCATGCCGGCGGTCGACGAAAAACGATGCGCGCGCGGCACTGGACACTTATGTCCAGTGCATATATGATCCAGCCTTCGGACTAACCGTGGAGGGGAAGCCTTGAAGTCGCACTACCGCGCAGTCGTCATCGGGGGTGGCGTGGTCGGGGCCTCGGTGCTCTACCACCTGACGCGATTTGGCTGGAGCGATGTGGCGCTGATCGAGCGCGCCGAACTGACAGCCGGTTCGACCTGGCACGCGGCGGCAGGCTTCCATGCGCTCAACGCCGACCCCAACGTGGCGGCGCTGCAGGACTACACCATCAATCTCTACCGCGAGATCGCGGCCGAATCCGGCTGGGATATCGGCCTGCACATGACGGGCGGCGTCAACATCGCCAGCGATCCCGCGCGCTGGGAGTGGCTGAAATCGGCCTGGGCGGTGTTTCAGTCGGTCGGCATCGAGACCGCGCGCCTTGTCACGCCCGACGAGATCAAGGCGATCTGCCCGATCGTCGACGTCACCGGCGTGCTAGGCGGCCTGCATGATTCCAACGAGGGGCACCTCGACCCGTACGGCACGACGCACGCCTATGCCGGCGCTGCAAAAAAGCGCGGCGCCGACATCATCCTGCGCAACCGGGTGGTCGAGTTGAAGCCGCGCGCCGACGGTCGCTGGGATGTCGTCACGGAGCAGGGCACCATTATCGCCGAGCATGTCGTCAATGCCGGCGGGCTGTGGGCAAAGCAGCTCGGCCGCATGGCCGGCATCGACCTGCCGGTGACGCCGATGGAGCACCATTATTTCATCACTGAGGACATTCCCGAGATCGCGGCGCTGGACAGGGAAATCGGCATCGCCGTCGATCTCGACGGCTTTTCGTATCTCAGGCAGGAGCGCAAGGGCGTGCTGCTCGGCGTTTACGAGCAGAACCCGAAGCACTGGAACATGGATGGCGCGCCGTGGGACTACGGCATCGAGCTGATCCCGGAAGACATCGACCGCATCAG
>NZ_RZRK01001177.1:0-1339 GCF_003997835.1 Mesorhizobium sp. M7A.F.Ca.CA.004.12.1.1 | reverse complement strand
GCCGCGTGTAAACCGCCCGCGCGCTGGAATCGCGGTCCGCATCGGCAATTGCGGACAAGCTGCCGTCCCGTCGTCCCCCGTTTTTCGAAGCGCCGGCATTAAACCGCATCATCACATCTGCTAGCGTGCCGCGCATGAACATGCACAGCCCGAACGAGCCAGACGCCCCCGAGGCGATGACGCCGGCGCCGACCGTCCACGCCGGCGCCACGCCGATGATCGAGCAATTTATCGAGATCAAGGCGGCGAACCCCGATTCGCTGCTGTTCTATCGCATGGGCGATTTCTACGAGCTGTTCTTCGACGATGCCGAGAAGGCGAGCCGGGCGCTCGGCATCGTGCTGACCAAGCGCGGCAAGTATCAAGGGCTCGACATCCCGATGTGCGGGGTGCCGGTGCATGCCGCCGACGACTATCTGCAAAAGCTGATCGGCCAGGGTTTCCGCGTCGCCGTCTGCGAACAGATCGAGGATCCGGCCGAGGCCAAGAAACGCGGCGGCAAATCGGTGGTGCGCCGCGACGTCGTGCGGCTGGTGACACCGGGCACCATCACCGAGGACAAATTGCTGGCGCCCTCGGAATCGAGTTTCCTGATGGCGCTGGGGCGGGTGAAGGGCGGAGCCGATCACAGTTTCGCGCTGGCCTGGATCGACATCTCGACCGGCGCCTTCCGCGTCACCGATACCACCGCCGACCGGCTGCTGGCCGACATCTTCCGAGTCGATCCGCGCGAGCTGATCGTCGCCGAGCCGGTGTTCCACGATCCGGAGTTGAAGCCGGTGTTCGACGTGCTCGGCCGCGTCGCCAGCCCGCAGCCGCCGTCGCTGTTTGATTCGGCATCGGCCACGGGACGCATCGCCCGCTTCTTCGATGTGGCGACACCGGATAGCTTTGGCGCCTTTTCGCGCGCCGAACTGTCGGCGATCTCCGGCGCCATCGCCTATGTCGAGAAGACGCAGAAGGCCGAGCGCCCGCCGCTGTCGCGGCCCGAGCGCGAAGAGCAGGGCTCGACCCTGTTCATCGATCCGGCGACACGCGGCAATCTGGAACTGCTGCGCACACTGTCGGGCAGCCGCGAAGGGTCGCTGTTCAAGGCGATCGACCGCACGGTGACCGGCGGCGGCGCAAGGCTGCTCGCCGACCGGCTGATGGCGCCGCTGACCGATCCCGCGGCCATCGGCGCCAGGCTGGATTCGGTGTCGTTCTTCCGTTCCGAAACGCGGCTCTGCCAAGCGGTGCGGTCGAGCCTGAAGAGCGTTGCCGACATGCCGCGCGCACTGTCGAGGCTGGCGCTCAACCGGGGTGGGCCGCGCGACCTTGGCGCGCTGCGCGCCAAGGT
>NZ_RZRK01001176.1:0-1346 GCF_003997835.1 Mesorhizobium sp. M7A.F.Ca.CA.004.12.1.1 | reverse complement strand
GTTGTGCCATGCATCCCGTCAATTTTCTCTTCGAAGATATCTACCGCAACGACTGGAGCATCTCGTCGAACACCACGACGCAGAAGCGCCGTGGCAAAGCCGCCCATGGGTTCGCGAGTTGCGGTTCCTTGTGGAGCGCAAGCGGAGCTGATCGTGGTCGGTTTTTCGCGCCTGTCGATTGGATCGATTCAAGGACTAGAAGGAGCGCACATCATGCATCCCGTCAGCTATCTGTTCGAAGACATCTACCGCAACTATTGGGGCATCGCGAGGCCGGAACGGCATTGGTTGGCGAAGCTGCGGCGACGCAATCGCGAATTGCTCATCAAGCCCGAGCGCCGGCAGGACTAGCAGCCCACGCTTTTACATTTGGCGCGGGCAGGCGTCAGGAACGCATGCGCACCAGCGCCGAGGCGGCGATCGCCAGCCAGCCGGTAATGAGTAGCGTGCCGCCGATCGGCGCCGACAGCGGGAACAGCCGCGACCCGATGAAATCGCGGGCCAGCAGATCGCCGCAGAACAGCAGAAGCCCAACCAGCAGGATCAGGCTGCCGATGCGCAGCATCCGGTTCGCCCCAAGCAATCCGGCGGCGAGGAAGACCGGCGCATGCATCAGCAGGAAGGATGCGGCGGTGCCGACGAAGGCGCCGCCCAGATGCGCCGCCGCGGCCGACAGCGCCACGCCGGCGGCGCCGCACAGGCCGCCGGCCAGGACGAGGATACGGCCGCTGTTGTCGGAAGGTCGTTCGGCCGTGCTCATGTCCATGGCTCCGTGATATCAGAGGGATGCCCAATCCCGTCAGGACTTGCCGGCTTTGGCGAGCATGTCCTGCTCGCGGCGCGACTGTGCCAGCCAGTTATACACCGCGCCCCCGGCCATCAAGACGGATGTGCCCAGAAACACCGAGCGCATGCCGAAATGGCCGCCGGCAAAGCCGCCGAGCAGGGGACCGGCGACCTGCCCGACATACTGGGCGGAAATCGACAGGCCGAGCACATTGCCGCCGACCCCATCGGGAACATTGTGGCGGATCACGCTGGTGATGCAGGGCAAGAGCCCGCCCAGCGCCAGGCCCATCAGGAAACGCAGGCCGATGAGTTGCCAGCTTTGCGTGACGAAGGCCTGCGGGATCAGCAGCAGTGCCGAGACGGCAAGCGCGCCGATGATGACGTTCCAGTGGCCGACGCGGTCGGCGAGTTTGCCGAGGCGCGAAGCCGACAGGATGGCGCCAAGGGCCGCCGCCGACATGACGACGCCTGATATCAGCGTGACGCGGCTCTGGTCCTCGATGAGCTGCTGCACATAGACGGTGATGATCGGCTCGATCGACATGGTGGCGAAGCTC
>NZ_RZRK01001175.1:0-1348 GCF_003997835.1 Mesorhizobium sp. M7A.F.Ca.CA.004.12.1.1 | reverse complement strand
GTCCGACGCAGGGACGTATCTGTTCCGCAACGGCAATTTTTCGCTGGTCCAGTATGACGTCGATGCGTCCTATGACGGCGAGCAAAATCCGGAGACGGTTGTCGACTATAACACCGCGCCCTGAGCATCACACGAGCTTGCAGGCTGCGTCGATCAGGGCGCCTTCGACAGCATCCAGTTGAGCGTGCCGCGCCAGTCGGTCATGCGGATCGGCGTGCCATGGGTGCCGGTCTCGAAGCGGACGAAGCGGGTCGGATAGGTCTTCGATTTGGTCAGGATCGAGCGAAAGAACGCCTCCTGCTTTGCCACGGGGTAGACGACGTCGTGGCTGCCCTGGCCGAAGAAGACCGGCACGCGGCGCTTGAAGGCCGGGCTGGTGAAAAAGCTCTCATCCCACAGCGAACCGAGCAGCAGCAGGCCATTGATGCGTCCGCCTGTATCCTTGCGCGCGGCCAGCTTCCAGCATAGCGCGCCGCCCATCGAGCCGCAGGCGACGAAGATCTTCGCGCCTGGCGACTGTTCGGCATAATGACCGATCAGCGCCGCCACCTGCGCCGCTCCCTTGTCGCCGAAATCGGGGAAATCAGGACTGAGATAGAGGCCGCCATTGCCGGCCATCAGGTTCTTGAGCCGGTTGAAATTGCCGCCGAAGGTGAAGTCGTCGACACCCTGCTTGCGGCTGCCGCCCTGCCCGTGCAGATAAAGCACGATGATGCCGGCGCCCTCGGTCTTGCCTGCGGCGACATGCCTGACATCGCCGGCATCGGTTTTCAGCAACAGATCCTGCTGCATCTTGCGGACGCCGGTGTCGGTGTATTGGGCGTTTACCCGGCGCTCCGGCACCTGGTCACGCTGGTTGATATCGCGCATCTCGCGGTAGTCGATGACGGTATAGGCGCCATTGGTGTCGGACGATAGCGTGGCCGGATAGGCGAAGAGATCGTCCTTGAAGGGTTTTAAGGACAGCGTCTGGCTTTGCGCGGCCGGAGACAGCAACGCGGTCGCGACTGCAAAGGCACAGAAAATTTGGCAGCGGATAGACATGTCCAAGGCATGCGTAATTCGGCTTGGGTTTGTCAATCCTGCAGCACGCCGCCGGCGCCTTCCAGCGCCTCGCGTGTGTCGACATCGACTGACGCCGCCGCGCCGATTTCGACATCGATGACATCGAGCCCTTCGGTCTCGACCAGATGGCGCGCGCCTGTGTCGCCTTCGAGATGGGCGATCGCCGGAAACAGCGAGCGCGGCAAAAGCACAGGGTTGCCGCGCTTGCCGTCATGCGAGGCGCGGACGACCGCGTTGCCGCCGGCCTTGCGGAAAGCATCGATCAATCTGTCGCGGTCATCGG
>NZ_RZRK01001174.1:0-1350 GCF_003997835.1 Mesorhizobium sp. M7A.F.Ca.CA.004.12.1.1 | reverse complement strand
GAACTGATAGCCGCGATCCTCGATATGCACGGCAGCGTCGGCGTGCGTGACATAGCGCCCGTTGACATAGGCAATGCGCGGCATGGGCAACCTCTAAGAAATTCTGGGGCTTTCTTATGCGATTCCACCGCGGCCGTAACCGGCAAATGCTTGGCCCAGGCGCGGCTAACCCGCGTCAGACGCCCAGCGACTTCAGCTTGCGGTGCAGCGCGGAGCGCTCCATGCCGATGAACTCGGCGGTCTTCGAGATGTTGCCGCCGAACCGGTTGATCTGGGCGATCAGGTAGTCCTTCTCGAACTGCTCACGCGCTTCGCGCAGCGGCAGCGCCATGATGTGCTGGTCGGATTGATTCGGCGTGCGCGGCATGACATCTCCGATCTCGGCCGGCAACAGATCGGCGGTGATCGGCGCATCGACGTCGTCGCCGCGCGCAAGGATCATCAGGCGCTCGACATTGTTGCGCAGCTGGCGAACGTTGCCCGGCCAGTTGTGCGCCTGCAGCACGGCCAGCGCGTCGTCGCCGATGCGGCGCGGCTTGATGCCGGCCTGGCGGGCGATCTGCTTCATGAAATTGTCGACGAGGTAGGGAATATCCTCGCGCCGCTCGGCCAATCCCGGCACGATGACCGGAACCACCGCGAGGCGATGGTAAAGATCCTCGCGGAAACGCCCGTCGGCAATCATCGCTTCGAGGTTCTGCGAGGTCGAGGAGATGATGCGGACATCGACCTTGACCCGCTTGGTTCCCCCTACCCGCTCGAACTGCTGCTCGACCAGCACGCGCAGGATCTTGTTTTGCGTCTCGCGCGGCATGTCGGCCACCTCGTCGATGTAGAGGATACCGCGATGGGCCTCCTCCAGCGCGCCGACCTTGCGCTCGACGCCATTCGATTCGGTGCCGAACAGCTCGATCTCCATGCGCTCGGGCGTGATGTTGGCGGCGCTCAGCGTCACGAAAGGTGCGCTCTTGCGCGCCGACAGCGTGTGGATGGCGCGCGCGGCCAATTCCTTGCCCGAGCCAGACGGTCCGATGATCATCACGCGGCTGTTGGTCGGCGCGACGCGTTCGATGGTCTGGCGCAACTGGCTCATCGCCGACGACATGCCGATCAGATCGAAGGTTTCGCCGCTGCGCAGCTTGAGGTCGGAAACCTCGCGCCGCAATTTCGAGGTCTCGAGCGCACGCTCGGCAATAAGGATCAGCCTGTCGGCCTTGAACGGTTTTTCGATGAAGTCATAGGCGCCGCGACGGATGGCGGAGACCGCCGTTTCGATGTTGCCGTGGCCGGAAATCATCACCACCGGCAAGGTCGGATGCATGGTCTTGATCTCGTCGAGCAGCGCCAGCC
>NZ_RZRK01001173.1:0-1353 GCF_003997835.1 Mesorhizobium sp. M7A.F.Ca.CA.004.12.1.1 | reverse complement strand
GAGCAGGTCGATCTCGTTCCAGTCGGTATCCTCCGCCTTTTCGGCCCGCGCGTGCAGTGCGGCAATCGCCGCTTGCACCTGGTAGGGGCCGGGCTTGCGATGGCGTAGCGCCTTGTCGACCAGCGCCAGCCCCTCATCGATCATCTTGCGGCTCCACAGGCTGCGATCCTGGTCTTCGAGCAGCACGATCTCGCCGCTCTCGTCGAAACGGGCCGGTGCGCGCGCATGCTGCAGAAGCAACAGCGCCGTCAGCCCCATGATCTCCGGCTCGGTCTGGAACAACCGCAGCAGGAGCCGTGCCAGCCGGATCGCCTCCTCGCACAGCGGTGCGCGGGCCGGCGCCTCGCCGCTGTTGGTCGAATAGCCCTCGTTGAAGACCAAGTAGACCATGGCGGCGACGGCGGCGAGGCGTTCCGACCGCTCGACCGCGCCCGGCGTCTCGAACGGCACGCCGGCGTCCGCAATGCGCGCCTTGGCGCGAGTGATGCGCTGCTCCATGGCGCTTTCGCCAACCAGGAAGGCGCGCGCGATCTGCTTGACCGTAAGACCGGAGACGATGCGCAGCGCCACCGCGATCTGCTGCGTTGCCGGCAGATCAGGATGGCAGCAGATGAACAGCAGCCGCAATATGTCGTCGCGGTAGTGCGCCCCGTCCAGCCGCTCGGCGATATCGCTCTCGGCGTCCTCCAGATCCGAAACCTGGTCTTCCTCCGGCATCGGCGCCTGCTTGGCGCGCTTGCGCACCGCATCGATGCCGCTGTTGCGGCCGACGAAGATCAGCCACGCCGCCGGGTCGCGCGGCGGCCCGTTCTGCGGCCAGTTCTTCAGCGCCCTGAGGCACGCGTCCTGGAAAGCTTCCTCCGCCGTATCGAGATCGCGGAAATAACGCAGCAGCGCACCCATCGCCTGCGGGCGGGCGGCGCTGATCGCGGAGCTGATCCAGGCCATTTCGGTCATGCGGAAACCTTGGCGGGATTGAAGATCGAGACCGGCCGGATCTCATAGGAGCCGCCGCTCGGGTTGACTTCGGAAAGCTCGCGGGCGAACTCCACCGCCTCGTCGAGATCGGCGCATTCGAGCGTGTAGAAGCCGAGGAACTGTTCCTTGGTCTCGGCGAACGGCCCGTCGATGACGACCGATTCGCCCTTGACCTTTCTCAGGGTCGTCGCGGCGGTCGTCGGCAGAAGCCGTGCCACCGGGCCGAGCCGACCAGCCTTGGCGTACTTGTCCTGAACGTCGAGGAGATTGGCCATGACCTCGTCGTCCTGTGCCTTGCTCCAGGAGCAGACGACATCTTCGGAGGCATAGCAGAGGATTGCGTAGAGCATGGCGGGTCCTTTTTTCTGTCAAAAG
>NZ_RZRK01001172.1:0-1354 GCF_003997835.1 Mesorhizobium sp. M7A.F.Ca.CA.004.12.1.1 | reverse complement strand
GCCGCCGACAGTACCAAGAACCGGGTTACCTTCTACTATCTGGTTGCCAAGGACCTGGGTAAACTCGGCTCCCTCTGACGACCGCACGTCAATTTGCAGGGGCTGGCGCGGTCCATGCGTCAGCCCTGATGTTGTTGGGGACTGGCAGCCTTCGGGCAGGGCTTGCGCTGCTTTGTGGTGTTCGATTGCCTGTCCGTCAGCTATGATGGCTGGACAACCGAATCGAGCCGGAACCGATGCGCCAGTATCTCGACCTCCTGCAGCACGTGCTGGACAACGGCGCCGATCGCGGCGACCGCACCGGCACCGGAACGCGCTCCGTCTTCGGCTACCAGATGCGTTTCGACCTGGCGCGCGGCTTTCCGGTCACCACGACCAAGAAGCTGCATCTCAAGTCGATCATCCATGAGCTTTTGTGGTTCCTGGCCGGCGACACCAACGTCAAATATCTCACCGATAACGGCGTTTCGATCTGGGACGAATGGGCCGACGAGAATGGCGATCTCGGCCCGGTCTACGGCAAGCAATGGCGCTCCTGGCCGGATGGCCATGGCGGCTCGATCGACCAGATCGCGAATCTTCTCAAGGAGATACGCAAAAATCCTCAATCGCGGCGGCTGATCGTTTCGGCATGGAATCCAGCCGAGGTGGAAGCGATGGCGCTGCCGCCCTGCCACTGCCTGTTCCAGTTCTATGTTTCGGAAGGGCGGCTCTCCTGCCAACTCTACCAGCGTTCCGCCGATATCTTCCTCGGCGTGCCGTTCAACATCGCGTCCTATGCCCTGCTGACCTTGATGGTGGCGCAGGTCACCGGGCTGAAACCCGGCGATTTCGTCCACACGCTCGGTGATGCGCATCTCTACTCGAACCATTTCGAGCAAGCACGCGAACAACTGCGGCGCACGCCGAAGGTGCTGCCGACGATGTGGATCAATCCGGAGGTGAAGGATCTGTTCGCCTTCCGCTTCGAGGATTTCCGGCTGGAAAACTACGTCGCCGATGCGTCGATCAAGGCGCCGATCGCGGTCTAAGGCCGCAAATTTCAGTCGATGCCGACCATCACGTCCGAGGCCTTGACCACGGCATAGGCCTGCTTGCCCTTTTCGAGCTTGAGATCGGCGACGGCCTCGTTGGTGATCGAGGCGGTGACGATGGCGCCGCCACCGATGTCGATCCTGACATGCGAGGTGGTGGCTCCCTTGACGATCTCGGCGATCGTTCCCTTGAGGACGTTGCGGGCGCTGATCTTCATCGGAGTTTCCTTTCCAGGGTTTTCTTTGCCGGTCTCATCAGAACAATCGGTGTCGTACAGGCGCTTTCATGGGGCGCCGGGCCTTCCCTTGTTATATTCATA
>NZ_RZRK01001171.1:0-1358 GCF_003997835.1 Mesorhizobium sp. M7A.F.Ca.CA.004.12.1.1 | reverse complement strand
ATCAGGCACAATGCCGAAGGAGACGCCTGCCATCACGATCAGCCGGTCGATCAAGCGGCCCGCATTGAGACCGGCAACGACGCCGGCACCAACGCCCAGCGGAATGAGAAAAATCAGAATAATGCCGGCAAGGGCGGCGGAGCGCTTGAGGCTTTCCAGCACGAAGGGCGCCACCGGCCCGCGCATCGACAGCGAGGTGCCGAAGTCACCGGTGACGGCCTTGCTGAACCAGAGCCAGTACTGGACGAGAACCGGCTGATCGGCGCCCAGCCGCTTGTTCAGTTCCGCCACCGCCTGCGCATCGGCAAAAGGCCCGAGCATCACACGGCCGACATCGCCGGGCAGGACCTGCCCGGCGAAGAACACCAGGATGCTGACCAGCCACAGCGTGAGGACAAGTGTGCCCAGACGCGCTGACAGAATGCGACCGGTCAGCATGTCGCGATCATGCCTGGACGAAGGAAACGCGATCGAGCAGCAGATGCGAGATCGCGGTGAAGCGGACGCCCTCGACCTTCGAGCTGACGATCCGGCTGTATTGCGAGAAGTAGCTGATGATCGCCGGCGTCTCGTCGAGCAGCAAGGTCTGGATCTTGCCGGCAACGAGGCGCTGTGCCTGCAGATCACGCGCCTTCGAGTAGTCGAGCAGCAGCGCATCATAGGCCGGGTTGTTGAAATGCGCCGCGTTCCAGGCTCCCGAACTCTTCAGCGTGGCGTTGAGGAAGATGTCGGGCGTGCCGCGATGGCCGTAGTCGGTGATGCCGAGCACCGAATCCAGCCAGGGCGAGCTACCGAAGGTCGCCGAGCCGTAATAGGCGTCCTGCGGCAGGACGTTGAGCTTGACGTCGATGCCGGCCTTCCTGGCGAAGTTCTGGATGATCACCGCATAGTCGGGAATGTCATAGGCGCGTTCGGTGGTCAGCGTCACCTCGAAGCCGTTCGGCACACCCGCCTCACCAAGCAGGCGCTTGGCTTCCGCAATGTCCTGCTTGCGCTGTGGCACCGACGGATCGGCGGAAGGGAAGATCGGCGCGAACGGGGTGTCGTTGCCGACGATGGCGCGGCCCTTGAGCAGGCCCTTGACCACCGCCTCGCGGTCGATGGTGAGCGCCAGCGCGCGGCGGATGCGCTTGTCGGTGAACGGCGCCTGGTCGGTTCTGAGATGCACCTGGTCATGCGAGCTTGCCTGCACGCTCAGCAGCTTGAAATTGGGATTGCCCTCGATCGCCAGCTCCAGGCGCGTCGTGCTCGGGATGACGTCGAGCTGGCCGGCCTGCAGCGCCAGCACCTGCGCCTGCTCGTCGTCGAAAAACTTGATCTCGACCCGGTCGGGCAGCGCCTTGTCGCCCCAGTAGTCT
>NZ_RZRK01001170.1:0-1366 GCF_003997835.1 Mesorhizobium sp. M7A.F.Ca.CA.004.12.1.1 | reverse complement strand
CACCGGCAGGCCGCGCGCGCCGCCGACGAAGATCGGCACGATCTTGGCATCGGCCTGCATGGCGATGCGGGTGACGGCACGAAACAACCGAAACATCTTGACGTCAGGCTCGACCGCATCCGGCAGATAGACGGCGAGCCGGCCCTTGCCCCTCAGCACGCGCACCAGCCGGCGGCTGACGAAGAGATGTTCGGCGTTGAAAGCGATGGTACGGCCAAGCTCGCGCCAAAGTTCAAGCCACGGCGAGCGCGCCGAGGCCTCGTCGAGTATGTGCAGTGTGTCTTCCGGCAGCAGCGACAGCATCAGCGCCGGTTCGAAGCGCGATTGATGCGAGATGACGTAGATGACTGGAGCCTGCGCCTGGCGGGCGATCCTGATACGGCTGTCGGCGATCCGGTAGGCGAGCTTGAACGGCACATAGAGCAGCGCCTGGGTAAAGCGCAGGCCGAGGCGGAATATTTCCACCACGCCGATCAGCAGCCAGGCCAGAACAAGACCCGCAAGCAGCGCCAGTGTCAGGACCATGCCGCGTCTCTCCCAACATTCTTAGCATCTCGGCTCTTTTGCGGCCGCTTCGGCCAGAACCTAGACGATGTGGGAGGAAGGTCAATGCGGAGCTTTTGCTTCCCTGGTGCGGGAAGCTGCTTGTCATGCCGCCTGCAGCCGTCCACTGATGAAACGAAATTCCTGCGTCTTGCCGCCATAGCCGTAAGCGGCTGCCGGCACTTCATGTACGAAGGCGTAGCTCTCCTCGTGCACGCCGCCCAGCAGACGGCCGAAGGCCGCGAAGATCGCCTTCAGATAGGCCTCCAGCTCAAGCTTGGTGTTGGTGCCGTCGACCACCTTGATATCAAGCCAGAACGTGTTGGTGCCGTGCTCGGCCAGCGACTTGCCGCCGGCGAACCAGTGCTGCGGATCGACATAGGACACGGCAACTGCCGTGATCGTCGGATCCTTGCGCAGCTGCGTGGCGGTGATTTCGGTAGCCTCCTCTGCGATGCGAGCGGAAAGCGCCGCGTCAGGCTTGCCGGTGACGCTGATGTTGATAATGGGCATTTTCTTCTCCTTGGCTTGAGCGGCGTCCGATCGCCGTTGAAACAACCATGCCACCACCTTTAGATCAAAAAAATCGAATTGTTTTTAACTGAAGCTTCGATAATATCGAAGTATGGAAACGCTGGATCCCGATCTGCTCCGAACCTTCCTTGCTTTCGTCGACAGCGGCTCGCTGGCCCAGGCGGCTGCAAGCGTCGGCCGTTCGCCCTCGGCGGTGACCACCCAGATGCAGCGGCTGGAAGAAATCGTCGGCGAGCCGCTGCTGGCGCCGCAAGGGCGAGGGCGCGGCTTGACCCCTGCAGGCGAAGAC
>NZ_RZRK01000116.1:0-10762 GCF_003997835.1 Mesorhizobium sp. M7A.F.Ca.CA.004.12.1.1 | reverse complement strand
GTGTCGCGCGGCCATGACCCTCGTGATTTCGCGCTGTTCGCCTTTGGCGGCGCCGGCCCGCTGCACGCAACGGCCCTGG
Organism: Mesorhizobium sp. M7A.F.Ca.CA.004.12.1.1; assembly: GCF_003997835.1. NCBI lineage: Bacteria > Pseudomonadati > Pseudomonadota > Alphaproteobacteria > Hyphomicrobiales > Phyllobacteriaceae > Mesorhizobium > Mesorhizobium sp. M7A.F.Ca.CA.004.12.1.1. The sequence continues at coordinate 10,683 of NZ_RZRK01000116.1, read as the reverse complement.
CGCGCGAACTCGGCCTGCCCAAGGTGCTGGTGCCGGCGCGTCCGGGCATCACCAACGCACTCGGCTGCGTCGTCGCCGACCTGCGCCATGACTTCGTCAACACCATCAACCAGCCGGTGGCGGTGCTCGACGAAAGACAGCTTCATACTGTATTGGAACGACACCGAAACGAAGGTGAAGAGCTGATCGGCAAGGAAGCGGTGAAGCCGGAGACGATCCGCGTCACCCACTCCGCCGACATGCAGTTCGTCGGCCAGACCCACATCATCAACGTGGCGCTGCCGTCCTCATCGGTGACGCGGGCAACGCTGCAGCAGCTTTTCGAAAAGGCCTATTTCGCCCGCTTCAAGGTCGAGCTTCCGGAAATCCGCGCCAACCTCGTCAATCTCAACACCTCGGTCACTGGCGTGCGTCCGGCGATCGATCTGTCGCGGCTGATCGACCCGGCCGGGCGCGCAACAACGCTCGACGAGGCGCGGCGCGAAATCCGGCCGGTCTGGTACGCCGGCCAATGGCACGACACGCCGGTATACGCGCGTGAAAAGCTGCCGCTTGACGCTGAAATCGAAGGGCCGGCGATCCTCGAACAGGTGGATGCCACCACCGTGCTCGAACCCGGCGACCGCGCACGCAGCGACGCCGACGGCAACATCATCATCGACATTGGCGAGGCCTGAGATGCCAAATCTTGATAGGGCAAAGCTCGACGCCATCACCCTTTCGGTCCTCCAGGCGGCACTGCAGCAGGTCTGCGACGAGATGGACCTGACCTTCTCGCGCGCCGCCTTCTCGCCTGTCATCGCCGAGGCCAATGACCGCTCCGACGGCATCTATTCCGCCGTCGATGGTTCGCTGATCGCGCAAGGCAGCCAAGGCCTGCCGGTGTTCGTCGGCGTCATGCAATATTCGACCAGGACGGTGATCGAGATGATCGCCGACGGCCGTTGCCTGCCGCCGGAACCAGGCGACATCTACATCGTCAACGACCCCTATCTCGGCGGCACGCATCTGATGGATGTGCGCTTCGCCATGCCGGTCTACCGGGACGGCAAGATTTTCTGCTGGCTGTCCAACACCGGCCATTGGCCCGACATTGGCGGCTCGGTCCCGGGCGGATTTTCGGCCTCGGCGACTGCCGTGGAGCAGGAAGGCCTGCGACTGCCGCCCGTAAAACTGTTCAAGAAGGGCGTGCTCGATCCGGAGATCTACGCCATCATCTGCTCCAACATCCGCGTTGCCGACCAGCGCATCGGCGACATCCGCGCCCAGGCTGCGGCACTGCTGATCGGCCAGGACCGGCTCAATGGTATCCTGGATCGTTACGGTGATGAAACGGTTGTCGAGGCGATCGCCGAACTGCGCCGCCGCGCGGCCGAGCAGATGCGCGCCAACATCTCAGCCATTCCCGACGGCACCTACCATTCCAAGGCGTTTGTCGATTCCGACGGGGTGGTCAACGAGCCGCTGACCATCGCGCTCGCGGTGGAGAAACAGGGCAATACGCTGACCTTCGATTTCACCGGCTCGTCAAAGCCCTGCGCCGGGCCGATGAACAGTGTGCTGGCGACGACCTTGTCGTCGGTCTATCTCGCCATGCGTCACATTTTCCCTGATGTGCCGATCAGCGCCGGTGCCTTCGAACCGCTTGAAGTCAAGCGGCCGGAAGGCACTTTCCTCGACGCCAGATATCCACGCCCGGTCTCGGGCTGCGCGGCTGAAGTGTCGCAGCGCATCGCGGAAGCGGTGTTCGCGGCCATGGTGCAGGCGTTGCCGGACAAGGTGACGGCGGCGCCCGCCGGCTCCAGCGGCAATTTCGCGCTCGGCGGCAACGACCCGGCGCGCGGTCGCGATTACGTCATGTACCAGATCTCCGGCGGCGGTTACGGCGGAAATTCAGGCCATGACGGACTGACCAATGGCTGCTCGACCATCGGCATTTCCAAATCGCCGCCGGTCGAGATCATGGAACAGGCATTCCCGGTGCTCTACCGCCACTATGCCTTGCGCGAAGGTTCAGGCGGCGCCGGCAAGCATCGCGGCGGTTTCGGCCTCGCCTATGAGGTCGAAATCCTGCGCGGCGACGCCCGTGCTTCTTTCGTCATGGATCACGGCCGTTTCGGCCCCCAAGGCGCACTCGGCGGCAGGGATGGCGCGGTCAACATGGTGACCGTCTTCCGCAACGGCGAGGAACATGTACCGCCGCATTTGTCCAAGGAGCAGGACATCGCGCTCAAGGCCGGCGACCGCGTGCGTGTCGGCACGCCGGGCGGTGGCGGCTACGGCGATCCGCTGCAGCGCGATCCGGATCTGGTGCTGCGCGACGTGGCGTTGGGTTACTATACGATCGAGGAAGCCAACGAAAAATTTGGCGTTGTCCTCTCGGCAGGCGAACTCGGCATCGACCGGACAGCGACGAACAAGCAGCGCGCCGGCTAACGCACGACCAATCGTGAGGGCTTGGTCCGCTCGCCGCGCCGCGATCGCCGCAGCGCATGTCGTTTCCGTCTCCGCCGGGATCATGAAAGCCCGTAGACTTCCCGCTTTCAACGGGGAACTCGAACATGCGTCTTTTCGGTCGTTTCGTGCTTGCAGCTTCCGTCGCTCTCACCCTTGCCACGGGCGCCGCCTCCGCCCAGGACAAAAAACTCAGGATCGGCACCGAGGGCGCCTATCCGCCCTTCAATTACGCCAGTGCCGACGGCACGCTGGGCGGCTTCGACATCGACTTGGGGAAGGCGCTGTGCGCGCAGATGAAGGCCGAGTGCGAGTTCAGCGTGCAGGATTTCGATGGTTCGATCCCGGCGCTGCAGGCCGGCAAGTTCGACGCCATCATCAACATCACCATCACGCCCGAGCGGGCCGAAAAGGTCGAGTTCACCCACAAATACTACCAGACGCCGCCGGCCATCGCCGTACCGAAGGATTCGACCATATCAGGCTCCTCGCCGGACGACCTGAAAGGCAAGGCGCTCGGCGTGCAGACCGCGACCATCCACCAGAAATTCGCCGACCAGAAATATGCAGGCTCGACGGTCAAGGCCTATCCGACGGGCGAAGATGCCCGCACCGACATGGCCAATGGCCGCCTCGACGCGATGATGGACGGCTCGATCATCCTGACCGAGTGGTTGAAGAAGCCAGACGGCGCCTGCTGCAAGCTGCTCGGCACGCTGACGGCCGATCCGGCCATACACGGCCCCGGCGTCGGCATCGCCCTGCAGAAGGGCAACAAGGAGTTGGCCGACAAGCTCAATGCGGCCATCGACGCGCTGCGCGCCAATGGCAAGTACAAGGAAATCAACGACAAATACTTTTCCTTCGACGTCTACGGCAGCTGAGAACGACAACAAATGCCTTCCGGCAGCGCTGCCTGGCGCTGCCGTTTTTCATGAACGATGGAGACTTCCTTGGCTGAGCGGCGTTCCCCTTTCTACAGCAGCATCGTCGGGCTGGGCGCGACCATGGGTCGTGTCGGGGGCGATTTCATCTCGGCCAAAACTTATTCCGGTATTGCCGACGAGCACCTGAACACCCGCAGGAATGTCGGCGTGCAGGATCTCAGCACCATGGGCAAGATGGATATCAAGGGGCCGGAGGCCGAGGCGCTGGTCAACCATGTCATCGTCAATAATGCCGCTGCCATGAAACCGGGCCACGTCCGCTATTCCACGGTCTGCCGCGAGGATGGCGGCATCATGGACGACCTCACCGTGTTTCGGTTGGGCCCGGAGCACTTCATGCTGGTGACCGGCTCGGTCAACCGCCTGAAGATGCTGCCCTGGCTGCAGCATCACGCTCAGGGCCGCAAGGCCTATGTCACCGACATCACGGCGGCCATCGCCTTCCCGACCATCCAGGGTCCGCGCTCGCGCGAACTGCTGAAAGCGTTGATCGCGGATGCCGATCTGGATGGACTGAAGCGCTGGTCGTTCACGTCGGGCCATATCAACGGCACGCGGGTACTGATCTCGCGCACCGGCGTCACCGGCGAACTCGGCTTCGAACTGTTCGTGCCGGCCGACGAGGCGGCCTCTCTCTGGGACGCGCTGATGCGCACCGGCCGTGACTTTGGCCTGAAACCCTATGGCGTGCTGGCGATGTTCACGCTGGGCCTGGAAAAGGCCTATCCGGCGCACGGCATCGACATGGACGAGACCCGCACCCCGTTCCATGTCGGCCTCGACCGCTGGATCAAGTTCGACAAGGGCGATTTCATCGGCCGCGAAGCTTTGCTCAAGGTTCGCGACAAGGGCCTCGACGAGCAATGGGTCGGACTGATCCTCGACGGCGACAAGCCGGCCGCGGCCGATGCCAGGATTCTGGCCGATGGCGAGGACGCCGGCATCGTCACCTACAGCGACCACGGCTATTCCCTCGGCAAGGTGCTGGCCACCGCGCATCTGCGGCTGCCCTTCACGGCTGTCGGCACCGAATTGAGCATTGATATCGGTGGTAAGCCGACGCGTGCGGTGGTGGCTCCGATACCGTTCTTCGATCCGGAAGGGGCGAGGTTGCGAGGTTAGCTGACCCCATCGGGTGTTTCGGCCATTTTCAAGGTATGCGGGGCCGTCAACCCAAGCGACCGTCGAAACCTCTGCGGTAGCCGGAACGATCAGCTCTCGCCGTCGATCAGCGTCTCCAGCAGATCGAGCAACTGCTCGAGCTTTTCGTGGCCGAAGCGCTGTTCGATGTCGTCATAAATGACGCGACGCTCCGGCGACAGGGCGTCGATCAGGGCGGAACCGGCGGGCGCAATGGTTAGAACGACGCGTCGGCCGTCGCCTTCGGCCTTGTTGCCGGTGATGAATTTGCGGCCCTCGAGCGCCTTGATGATGCGCGTCAGGCTGGGCGGCAAAACCGAGGCGCGGTCGGCGAGTTCCGTCGCCTCGACCGGGCCGGCTTCGCTCAGCACGCGCAGCACGCGCCATTGCTGTTCGGTCACGTCATGCGCCGCAAGCATCGGCCGAAACCGCGCCATCACCGCTTCGCGGGCATGAAGCAGCGCCATTGGCAGAGAACGACGGGTGTTTTCAGGCAGCAAGAAAAAGAGCCTCCCACGCTTGCGATCGAAAACAGGCCTTCCCTCAGCCGAATCCGCCTGCCAGGGCCCGTTCCTGCCATCCCGTATCGTTGCGCCAAGGCCGATGCAAGACTTGACTTCGTCGGCGTTGCATGTAATTAACGCGTTAACTACAACAAAAGCAATAGACCAGGGAAACGCCGTGCCTCACTTCTCCATCGAGTATTCAGCCAATCTCGATGCCAAGGTCGACATGGGCGAATTGTGCGCGCTGGTGTTGCGCACCGTGCTGGACACCGGGCTGTTCGAGACCGGCGCCGTGCGGGTGCGGGCCTTTCGCGCCGAGGCTTACGCGATGGCCGACAGTCTGCCGGAAAACGCTTTTCTCGACATGTCGTTTCGCATCGGCACCGGCCGCAGCCCTGATGAGAAGAAGCGGACCGGCGAAGCCGTCTTCGCGGCGGTGAGCGAATATCTCGCCGGGCTGTTCGAGACCCCGCATTTCGCCCTGTCGCTCGAGATCCGGGAAATCGACCCGGAGCTGAGTTGGAAGAGAAACGCAATCCACCCGCGACTGCGCGGCAAGTGACGGAACCCGACATGTCCGACCTGCAAGGCAATCTGAACAAGGCCGAGGCCTATATGGACCGCTTCAGGCGCGATGGCGTGTTGAACCAGATCGGCGGCGAGGCGGTACCGGCGCTCGACGGCGCGACGTTCGAAACGCTGTCGCCGGTCGACCTGAAGCCGCTGGCAAGCGTCGCGCGCGGCGGAGCCGCCGACATCGACCGCGCCGCCAGGGCAGCCAAGGCTGCGTTTCCAGCCTGGGCCGCCATGCCGGGCGAAGCGCGCAAGAAGCTGCTGCACAGAATCGCCGACGCGATCGAGGCGCGTGCCGAGGAGATAGCCTTCGTCGAATGCATGGATACCGGCCAGGCGCTGAAGTTCATGGCCAAGGCGGCGTTGCGGGGTGCCGAGAATTTCCGCTTCTTCGCCGACCGTGCACCCGAAGCCCGAGACGGCGAGACGCTGCGGACCACGGGCCAGGTCAACCTCACCACGCGGGTGCCTATCGGCCCGGTCGGCATCATCACGCCGTGGAACACGCCGTTCATGCTGTCGACCTGGAAGATCGCACCGGCGCTGGCGGCCGGCTGCACCGTGGTTCATAAGCCGGCTGAATTTTCGCCGCTGACCGCCCGCCTGCTGGTCGAGATCGCCGAGGAGGCCGGTCTGCCGAAGGGTGTGTGGAACCTGGTCAACGGCCTGGGTGAAGATGCCGGCAAGGCGTTGACCGAGCATCCCGACATCAAGGCGATCGGCTTTGTCGGCGAGAGCCGTACCGGCTCGATGATCATGAAACAAGGCGCCGACACGCTGAAGCGCGTGCATTTCGAACTTGGCGGCAAGAACCCGGTGATCGTCTTTGCCGACGCCGATCTCGAACGCGCCGCCGACGCCGCCGTATTCATGATCTATTCGCTGAATGGCGAACGCTGCACCTCATCGTCGCGACTGCTGGTCGAAGCTTCGATCTATGAAAGCTTCACCGCCAAAATCGCGGAGAGGGCGAAGCGCATCGTCGTCGGCCATCCGCTCGATCCGAAAACGGTGGTCGGCCCGCTCATCCATCCGGTGCATGAGAAGAAGGTGCTGTCCTATATCGACATCGGCAGGTCGGAGGGGGCCACGCTCGCCGTCGGCGGCGGCAAGGTCGATGGGCCGGGCGGCGGCTGTTATGTCGGCCCGACACTGTTCACCAACGTCACCAACGGCATGCGCATTGCGCAGGAGGAGATTTTCGGGCCGGTGCTGAGCGCCATTCCCTTCAACGACGAGGCCGAGGCGCTTGCGCTGGCCAACGACACGCAATACGGCCTGACCGGCTATCTCTGGACCTCGGACGTCACCCGCGCCTTCCGCTTCACAGACGCGCTCGATGCCGGCATGATCTGGGTCAATTCCGAGAATGTGCGCCATTTGCCGACACCGTTCGGCGGCGTCAAGAATTCCGGCATCGGCCGCGACGGCGGGGACCATTCCTTCGACTTCTACATGGAGACGAAGAACATAGCCTTTGCGACGACGGCGCACGCGATCCAGAAACTCGGCGGCTGACCGGAGGAAATCAGATGCCCTTGCCCAAGCCCAATCTCTACCCCGCCTTCAACATCGTGCGCCTCAGCCATGTCGAGCTGGCCGTCACCGACCTCGCCAAATCCCGCGCCTTCTATGTCGATACGCTCGGCCTGCAGGTCACCGACGAGACATCGGACACCATCTATCTCAGGGCGCTGGAGGAGCGTGGGCACCATTGCATCGTGCTGAAGAAGGCGGCCACGGCAGAAGCGCGCGACCTTGGCTTCAAGGTCTTCTCGGATGAAGACCTCGACAAGGCAGTGCATTTCTTCAAGGACAAGGGCCTGCCGGTGGAATGGGTCGAGCGGCCTTACCAGTCGCGCACCTTCCGCACCCGCGATCCGCACGGCATTCCGCTCGAATTCTACGCTGAGATGGAGCGGCTGCCGCCGATCCACCAGAAGTATGCGCTGTACAAGGGCGTCAAGCCGCTGCGCATTGACCACTTCAACTGCTTCTCGCCCAATGTCGACGAGTCCGTCGCCTTCTACAACGAGCTCGGCTTCCGGGTGACCGAGTATACCGAGGACGCCAGCAGCGGAAGGCTGTGGGCGGCGTGGACGCACCGCAAGGGCGGCGTGCACGACATCGCCTTCACCAACGGCATCGGGCCGCGCCTGCACCATGTCGCCTTCTGGGTGCCGACGCCGCTCAACATCATCGACCTGCTCGATCTGATGGCAACGACGGGCTATTTGCCGAACATCGAACGCGGCCCCGGCCGGCACGGTATTTCCAACGCCTTCTTCCTCTATGTCAGAGACCCGGACAACCACCGCATCGAGATTTACTGTTCGGATTACCAGACGGTCGATCCGGACCTCGAGCCGATAAAATGGGACCTCAAGGACCCGCAACGCCAGACGCTGTGGGGCGCGCCGGCGCCGAAAAGCTGGTTCGAGGAGGGCAGTGTGTTTGCCGGAGCGAAGGCACGCCAGCCGGATTTGGCGGCTTCGCCGATCATTGCGCCTTAGACGGGAATTCAGAGATGATAGCGTTCCGTCACGCCCCCCTCTGTCCTGCCGGACATCTCCCCCTCAAGGGGGGAGATTGGCCAGGCCCATGGTCAGCGCCTCTCTTGCAGCGTTGGAAATTGGCGAAGGCAGAGATGACATCCAATCTCCCCCCAAGAGGGGGAGATGTCCGGCAGGACAGAGGGGGGCGTCGTAGAGCTCCGACCTCGCCGATATTCACCATCGCCGGAGCCGCAGCATGAACCACGCACGGCTCGCCACCTTCACCGTCGGCGGCAAGGTGCGCTATGGCGCGATATCAGGCAACGGTGTCGTCGACTTGTCGGCGCGCCACGGCCAATGGCCGACGTTGCGGGAAGTGATCGAGGCCGGCGCCTTGCGGCGGCTGGCGGAAGAGGCCGAGGCGTTTGCCGCCGATTTTCCGCTCGACGCCATCGCCTATGAAATCCCGATCCCGTCACCGGAAAAGATCATCTGCGTCGGCGTCAACTACCCCGACCGCAACGAGGAGTACAAGGACGGCCAGGCAGCGCCCTCCAACCCGTCACTGTTCATCCGCTTCCCCCGCTCCTTCGTCGGCCATGGCGCGCCGCTGGTGCGGCCGCCGGAATCACCGCAGCTCGACTATGAGGGCGAGATCGTCATCGTCATCGGCAAGGCCGGCCGGCGCATTGCCGAGGCCGACGCGCTCGGCCATATCGCGGCGCTCTCGCTGTGCAATGAAGGCACCATCCGCGACTGGGTGCGCCATGCCAAGTTCAACGTCACGCAAGGCAAGAATTTCGACCGCAGCGGCTCGATCGGCCCATGGCTGGTGCCGTTCAGCGACGAGGCGCAGATCGCCGACATCGCGCTGACCACCCGCGTCAATGGCGAGTTGCGCCAGCAGGACCGCACCAGCCGGATGATTTTTTCCTTCCGCAAGATCATCAACTACATCTCGACCTTCACCACGCTGGTGCCGGGCGATATCATCGTCACCGGCACGCCGACGGGTGCTGGCGCCCGCTTCGAGCCGCCGATCTGGCTGAAGCCCGGCGACGTGATCGAGGTGGAGGCCGAAGGCATCGGCGTGCTCAGAAACGGTGTCGTCGACGAGGCAGCGCAATGACCCCGGAACAGGTGGAGGACGCCGCGGCACAGCTGTTCGAGGCCGAGCGGTCGCGCCGCCAGATCCGTCTGCTCAGCCTCGATTTTCCCGATGCGACGATGGAGGACGCCTATCGCGTGCAAGCGGCGCTGGTGGCGCGCAAGATCGATGCCGGGCTGAAGCCGAAGGGCTGGAAGATCGGGCTGACATCGAAGGCAATGCAGTACGCGCTTGCCATCGACACGCCGGATTCGGGCGTGCTGTTCGACGACATGTTCTTCCATGACGGCGCGACGGTGCCGGCCGGCCGCTTCATCCAGCCGCGCGTCGAGGCCGAGATCGCCTTCGTCATGAAGGCGCCGCTGAAAGGCCCCGGCGTGACCATCTCCGACGTGCTCCACGCCACCGACTACATCACACCGGCGCTGGAAATCCTCGATACGCGCATCGAGCGCGTCAATGCCGAGACGAAGAAGGTGCGCACCTTCTTCGACACGATTTCCGACAATGCCGCCAATGCCGGCATTGTCATCGGCGGCCGGCGGCAACGTCCTGATGAGGCCGACATGCGCTGGATCGGCGCCATCGTCTCGCGCAACGCCGAGGTAGAGGAAACCGGGCTTGGCGCCGGCGTGCTCAACCACCCGGCCATGGGCATCGCCTGGCTGGCGGACAGGCTCGCCCGCTACGGCATGTCGATCGCGGCTGGCGAGGTGGTGCTCTCTGGATCGTTCGTGCGCCCGGTCGAGGCGCGGCCCGGCGACACGATCGTCGCCGATTTCGGCAGTTCGGGCACGGTCAGCATCCATTTCGCGAAGGGCTGATGACCCGCCAGTTCTTATTGATCGGCCCTATTCGCCACGCAGATAGGCAATCACCACATCGGCTGCGATGGCCGACATACGCTGGCCGACATCCCTGGTGATGTCGCCTTCGACGCGGCTCTGCACCCAACCGAGGAAAGCAAAGGCACGCAACGCCGAAAACAGCGGCAGCGCGGCGATGTCGCGCGCGGTCAGTGCCCGCTCCTGCCGATAGCCCTCGAGCAAAGCGGCCTCGATCAGCGGATAGATCGCCTCATCGCGGTTCTGGTAGAGCGCGACGGCAAGGTCGTACATGTGCCAGCCATGGCCGCAATCGTCGAAGTCGATGATGCGGATCGCGCCGTCATGGACGAGCACATTCTCGCGCACCAGATCGGCGTGGATGATGCCGAAATTGCGGGCGCTGCGTTCATGCTCCGACAGCGCCTTCACGGCCTTTTCCCGCGCCTGGAAAACCAGCTCGCGATGAGGGCCGTCGAGGAAGGGCGAGGTCTCGAAGCGGCCCCAATTCGGGTTCGCGCCGAAGAAGCCATTGAAAACCCAGGCATGGCGGGCAAAGCCGGCGGGCGGCGTCCAGGCAGACGTGACATTGTGCATGTGGGCGATGGTTCGGCCCATCGCGGTAAAGACCTGTCT
>NZ_RZRK01001169.1:0-1368 GCF_003997835.1 Mesorhizobium sp. M7A.F.Ca.CA.004.12.1.1 | reverse complement strand
CGACTGGATCCGCGTCAAGGCGCCGATGTCGAAGGGCTATGCCGAAACGCGCGAAATCGTCAAATCGCACAAGCTGGTGACGGTCTGCGAAGAGGCCGGCTGCCCCAACATCGGCGAATGCTGGGAAAAGAAGCACGCCACCTTCATGATCATGGGCGAGATCTGCACGCGCGCCTGCGCCTTCTGCAACGTCGCCACCGGCATTCCGACAGCACTTGACCCGGATGAGCCGGCCCGCGTCGCGCATGCGGTCAAGCAGATGGGCTTGACCCATGTCGTCATCACCTCGGTCGACCGCGACGACCTCGCCGATGGCGGTGCGCAGCATTTCGCCGAAGTCATTCGCGCCATCCGGGCGGCAACGCCGCTGACGACGATCGAAATCCTGACGCCCGACTTCCTGCGCAAGGACGGCGCGCTGGAGATCGTCGTGGCCGCCAAGCCCGACGTCTTCAACCACAATCTCGAAACCGTGCCATCGAACTATCTGACGGTACGTCCGGGCGCCCGCTATTTCCATTCGATCCGGCTGCTGCAGCGGGTCAAGGAGCTCGATCCGTCAATCTTCACCAAGTCCGGCATCATGGTGGGGCTGGGCGAAGAACGGAATGAAATCCTGCAGCTGATGGATGATCTGCGGTCCGCCAATGTCGACTTCATGACCATCGGCCAGTACCTGCAGCCGTCGAAGAAGCACCATCCGGTGATCCGCTTCGTCACTCCGGAGGAGTTTAAATCTTTCGAGACGATCGGCCGGACCAAGGGTTTCCTGCTGGTGGCGTCCAGCCCGCTGACGCGTTCGTCGCATCACGCCGGCGACGATTTCGCCAAGCTGCGTGCGGCACGGGAAGCGATTCTCAAGAAAACAGCCTAACCCGCTGGTTTCATGCCAAAATTCGAAGCCACCCGACGCGTATCCCATACACCCGAGCAGATGTTCGCGCTGGTCGCCGATGTTGAATCCTATCCGCAATTCCTGCCGCTTTGCGAAGCGCTGACGGTTCGCTCGCGCAAGGAGCGTGACGGGCGCACGGTTCTGCTTGCCGACATGAGCATCGGCTACAAGGCGATCCGCGAAACCTTCACGACGCAGGTGCTGCTGAAGCCCGCCGAGAACACCATCGACGTGAAGTACATCGACGGGCCCTTCAAATATTTGAGCAACGTCTGGCGTTTCGAAGCGGACGGCGCCGGGTGCACCGTCCGCTTCTTCATCGACTACGAGTTCAAGAGCCGTATTCTGGGCGCGGTCATGGGGACCATGTTCGATCGCGCCTTCCGCATGTTCGCCGAAGCCTTTGAGAAGCGCGCCGACGTCATCTACGGTGCAGCACCCCGGGTCCAGGGTTAGCCGAGTGCTTGCAGGCC
>NZ_RZRK01001168.1:0-1371 GCF_003997835.1 Mesorhizobium sp. M7A.F.Ca.CA.004.12.1.1 | reverse complement strand
CGATCGAGGTGTTGTGCGTCGCCCGGCAAGTCTCCGCCACCTTGCCGACGAACGTCTCCAACGGTTCAAGCGGCATCATGATGCCGACAGGCGCGATGCGCATGGCCGCGCCATTGGTGTCGCCGCTGCGTCCCGCTTCCTCGGCCGGTACGCCATTGTTGATGGCATCGATGGCACGCTTGGTCGACGGCCCCAAAAGATCATAGCTGCCGCGCGCCTTGACCTCGCGCTCCCAGTCGAGCAGCGCATTGACCCAGCGCGCGTGGTCGAAACGGTCGCCGGATTCGACCAGGATGCGGCCGAGCAGCAGCGCCTGTTCGGTATCGTCGGTGATGGTTCCAGCGGCCAGGCCCTTCGACACCGGATGATCGGCGAAAGGCTCGATGAAATCCTCTACATGGCCGTAGAGTTCGGCAATGCGAGCCGGCGACAAAAGCTGCGTCGGCATGCCGAGCGCGTCTCCCAGCGCTCCGCCGACAAGCGCGCCCATGGCGCGATCGATGGTATTGCTGGTTGCATCCGACATCGCTTAGAACCTCATATGCAGCGCAAAATGTGCCGGATTGAGCAGGCTGGTGACATACTCGATCGGCCGATCGTCAGCCGCACGCGTCAACCGGCGCCCGCGCAGGAAGGGCGTGCCTTGTGGGCAACCGAGGATGGCCGCATCCTCGGCATTGAGCATCTCGATCTCGACCCATTCCTCGCCATGGTCGGGAATGAGGCCGGCGGCGCGCAGCGTCTGGTGCAGCGAGCCCTCGCGCAGTCCGCGCAACGGTACGTCCTCAAGCTCGGAGGACAATGGCAGCCGGCTGCGCTCGATGGAGATCGCATGGCCGTCGCTGGCGTTGGTGCGCACCCGGTCAACGGCAATGAAGAACGGGCTTTCGATAGCAAGCAGCGCAGCCAGATCGGGGTCTTCGATGACCTCCAGCCGCAGCGTCCGCGTCTCGGCATTGGCGCCGGCATCGGCCAGCGCGCGCGACCAGCCGATGGAGTCATCGACCGGCTTGCCGTCGAAGGTGACGAACGAGCCGATACCAACCCTGGTCGTGATCAGCCCCCGGCTGGACAATTCCTCAAGGCCCTTGCGGACCGTATTGCGACTGACGGAGAAGCGCTGGACAAGTTCATTCTCGCTTTGCAGGCGGTCGCCGAAGCCGAGAACACCGGAGCGGATTTCATGTTCGAGAACGGTGGCGATCTGCTCGGGTTTGCCCGTACCGGGAGACAGTTGAACCGCGCGCCGCTTCATATAGTACCTGTTCAGTGAACCTGTATAATCCTGTTCAATATAGAGACCGGGATGCTATGTCAACGGGTACTGAAGACTGCCCAAAAGGCAGCGAATATGCGGAATACCGTGCAAGG
>NZ_RZRK01001167.1:0-1372 GCF_003997835.1 Mesorhizobium sp. M7A.F.Ca.CA.004.12.1.1 | reverse complement strand
ACTGTAAAGAGAATGAAGACGATGTATTTCATGTGTTCCAAGCCACCCCCTCGCGATTCCTACTACAAACCCGCAAACATTTGGTGAAGTCCCAACAATATTTTGAGTAAATCGCGTTATTAAGCATCGATTAACCGGGAATTATTCGAGTTTTATCTATTCGGCCGCCTCGACCGAGCCTCGTCGCGCATCCAACCTCTTCGCGGTGCGCGCCCAGAAGTCAGACATGAAGGCGTGGTCGCGGAGCGCTTCCAGCCGCCGCCATTCGGGAAAGGACGAGGCGAATATCTCGGCGGCCATGCGGGCGTCCTTATATGGATTGACCGCGCCGCCGGCCTCGACCGTGATGCGGTCGAGTTCCCGCAGCAATGTCAGTGTCGCGGCACCCCTGTTGGGGAAATCCAGTGTCAGCGTGTAGCCGGAACGCGGAAACGACAGCAGCGCCGGCGAGCGGATGGAGCCAAAGCGTTTCAGCACCGTGAGGAACGAGCCCTGCCCGGCTTGCCTTGCAGCCGCCAGCAATGCCGGCACGGCCTCGCGCGCCGTCTCTTCCGGCACCACGCTCTGGTGCTGGAAAAGCCCTTTCGGCCCATAAAGCCGGTTCCAGTCGCGCACGCCGTCGAGCGGGAAGAAGAAGCCCTGATATCCGGCCTGGCGCTGCACGGTTGCCCGGCTCTTCCTCCACCTGTAGGCAGCGTTGAAGGCGGTCAGGAACGGCCGGTTGAGCACATTGAACGGCGGCTGGACCGGCACCGAGAAAGTGCCGCCGACGCGCGAGGCGGCATGCGAGCCGTGCTCGGCGTGATTGCCCGACAACAGCAGGCCGCGACCGCTGTTGCGGCCGCCGGCCAATTGGTCGATCCAGGCGACCGCATATTCATTGGCCTGATCGGCCGCCTCGGCCAGGCCGAAGAATTCGCAGAGATCGCGAAACGGGGTCGCCTTTTCGACGATGTCGAGCGAATGCACCCGCATCAGCCGGATCGAGGCCGACAGGATGAGGCCGGTCAGCCCCATGCCGCCGATCGTTGCCGCAAACAGCCGCGCATTGTCCGATGCCGAGCAGCGGTGGGTCTTTCCGTCGGACCTGAGCAGCGTGAAGCTCTCGACATGGCAGCCGAATGTCCCGCGCCGATGATGGTTCTTGCCATGCACGTCGTTTGCGATGGCGCCACCCAGCGTGACGAATTGGGTGCCGGGCACAACCGCCGGGAAGAAGCCGTGTGGGGCAGCGTGGGCGATGATGTCGGACAACAGCACGCCGGCATCCGCCTCGAGAACACCGGTTTCGGCGTTGAAGGCACGAATCCGGTTCAGCGAGCGCATGTCGACGACCGCGCCGGCCGCGTTCTGGCAGGAATCGCCGTAGGAG
>NZ_RZRK01001166.1:0-1375 GCF_003997835.1 Mesorhizobium sp. M7A.F.Ca.CA.004.12.1.1 | reverse complement strand
GAATTCGGCGGCAATGGTGGAGGCGGCGGTGATGACGGCGGAGACCGCGTCATTGCCGCCCTTGATCAGGCCCTCGGCCTCACCAGTCAGGCTGTCGTCGGCGGCGATATCGCGCAGCGCAGCGACGATGCCGCGGTCTCCAGCCGACAGGCTGTCCTGCGCCAACGCAAGATCCATGCGGGCCTGGACCGCGCCGACGGCTGTGCGGAACCTGTCGATCTCGCCTTCGATCTCCTCGGCCCGCAACACGCGGCCCCGTCCGGCGATATCGGGTGGGAAATGCGCAAAGGCCGGGCCGATGGCGAAACCTTCGCTGGCGGCCACGCCACGCAGGCGGTTTGCCCCGTCAGGAGCCGCCGGCACGAATCCGGGCGCGGGTGCCGCTTCCTGCCCGGCATCGTTCGCCGGGCTCTGCGCTTCCGCTTCATCATCGAGGCCGGCCCGCGGATTCTCGAGGTAGCCGATCAGCGCCTCGAGCGCCTCGATGGCATCGGCGCCATTCGCCCGCACCGTGACTTCCTGGTTCTCCTTGACCGCCAGCAGCATCAGCTTGACCGAACTCTTGGCGCTGACCGCCTTGCCGTCCTTGACCAGTTCGACGTCGGATTCGAAGCCCTTGGCGAGCTTCACGAACCGCGTCGCGGGACGGGCGTGCAAACCTTCATGCACTCGGACGATGGTCGAGCGTTCCATGGCAAATACTCTGGTTTTGGGCGCCGCTCCCAACATAGGCCGCGGCGCGAATGCTGTCAGGCGGCGATGGTGATGATCGCCCCGGTCTTCAGTGCGGCCACGAGCGCTTGCGGGTCGACTTGCGACGCGCAGATCTCGCCGGGCCTCTCGGCCTCCGTAGCGCCGTTGAACGAAATGACGACATGGCCCATTTCCAGCACCTTGCTCCACGCGCTGGAGCCGACCGCTGTGATAACAGCGGCAACCGGGCCGAGGGTGATCGAAGCGCCCTTGGCGGGCGCTCCGTCACTTGGCCCCTGCTCCGCCTTGTGGAGCACCGAAACCTCGGCAAGCTCCGGCGGCGAGCCATCCGCAAACAGGATGACCACGCCCCCTTCGGCAAGGTCCGCCACTTCGGGGCCGATGGCAGTGACCCGTGTTCTCAGCAGAACCGTCATATGGCGAACCTCTTCTCTACTTTTCCTAGAGCGGTGAACCGCTCTATCTCTTTGTTTTGACGCAATTTCCAAAGGAAAGCATTATGCGCTTTTCCCGGAATTGCCTTAGAACACGATCAGGCTGACGACCCAGGCGATCAGCACCGAGACCGGCCCCATGATCTGGCGGCTGATGAGCACCGCCGGAACGCCGATTTCGATCGTCTTAGGCTTGGCCTCACCGAGCGCCAGGCCGACCGGGACCT
>NZ_RZRK01001165.1:0-1375 GCF_003997835.1 Mesorhizobium sp. M7A.F.Ca.CA.004.12.1.1 | reverse complement strand
GTGGTTGGCGGAGCTATTCTCGGCGCTCTGATCGAGGGGATGGCGGACGATCATCACAATCGACGGCACACGACGAGTAACTACCGCTCCGATAGCAGCTACAATGGTTGTCATGGCATCGGATGCAAAGTCGACAATCCGGACAAGGCAATCGATACCCGACCGCAATTTGACAGGCAGGGAGAGCCAAACTTTGATGTGCATGGCAACTACCAAGGATGCCATGGTGCAGGCTGCCTTGTCGACAATCCTGACGCGGAGTGAATTGAAGGGCGAAGGAAGCCGGTCACGATTGTCAAAGCGGGGCTCTTAAATCTTTGCCGCAGCATCAATCTTGATCTTCATCGTGGCATCACCACGGCAGACTTCGTTCACCTGCTTCTTGGTTTCTCCTCGAAGCGGTGGAGGCAGCCGAACATGTTCTCTATCTCCTCCTCCATCGTGGCGGCGGCTGAGACGATAAGATCGAGGTTCTTATGCCGTCGATCCATGGGGGCTTGTGCGGAAGCCTCTTTGTACCAAGAATGTACCAAAAGAGAGCCGCTATCCAGAAAAATCGTTGCGAATCAGTCTGTTACGGGAAATTGATGGCGGAGAGGGAGGGATTCCCTTTCACCTCTATGATACTGAAAATACTAGTCTTTTCGCGCTTTTTGTTACACAGTTTGTTACACAGCTACAACTACGATTTATAACCGCTCTAAGCTCGCAGCTTTTGGGCTCGCCTGCCCAATCCATCCGATCTGTCGAAACCGATGGCTTGTAGGACACTCCCGCGTGTGTACGTTGGGGCTTGGGTCAGAAGGTGACCCACAGCAAAGACGGGAGCGCCGCAGCGCAAAAGATCTCATCGGTCAAGGAACAGATAGTGAAGTAGCCTGTGACAATCGGCGCCAGCATCACCTCCAAAGCCGACCAGGAAAAACCCGCAAAAAACGTCGCCCTCAGATACCCCGTCGGCAATGAATATGGGACCGAAGTTGCGCGGCAGATCGGGCGTTAGATGCCTTCATGACATCTGAACCTGAGCAGGCTCCTACGCCGCGAGCCGGCACATTTCCGAACGGAGTTTCGTCCGGCTGCGCAAAAAGGTGCCCTGTCGAGACTTACTTGTTGGCCAAATGGCTTAGCAGGGACGAACTCGTGAAGAGATTGATAATGCAACACTATCAGTCGTTGTGCTGATCCGACAGGCTGTGCGTTTTGGCACGAAAATCATGGCGAAAAGCGCACCGGCACTTTACTCTCCAAATTATGATTCGCCTCGATCCCGCGACCGCCAGCTCCTCTGCGCCGCCCTCCGTTCCCGCGTGGGCGATCACAAGCGCCGGCGCGCCGAGTGACGGCGACGCCGCCTTCCGGGCCGGCGCCGCCC
>NZ_RZRK01001164.1:0-1382 GCF_003997835.1 Mesorhizobium sp. M7A.F.Ca.CA.004.12.1.1 | reverse complement strand
GCTGACCCATGACAGCCGATCGGGTTCGGCAGCGGTCAAATCCCTGAGCATGGTTCTGGCGGTCCGATAGTTTTCCAGCGCTTCCGGCAGGTCTCCTTGCGCCAGCTTGATGTTGCCGAGCTTGATGTGGCTGACGGCAAAATCGCGCTTGACGCTCGGGTCGGTTTCCCGGGCCGAACGCAGCTCGAGATTGGACACCAGCGCTGCAAAGGCGCGGCCTGCCGCATCGGTGTTGCCGACAAGGGTGTAGAGCTTGCCGAGCTCGTCCAGGGTTCGGATCTGGCGGTCGGCCTGGTCCAGGGTCAGATCGGTTTGCCCGGCCTCGCCGTAGAGGACCAGCACCGATTCATAGTCCTTGATGGCCGTGGCGTAGTCGAGGTCGGCGCGCGCCGCACCGCCGGACAGGAAACGCGTCGCCGCCTCGGACAGCGTGCGGTTGACGAAGTTGGCCTTCAAGGCGTTGCGCGAAACATTGTCGATGTCGGCGGCCTTTGCGAGGATGGCGCGAGCCCCATCGAAGGCGCCGAGCGAAAGCTGCTCCTCGGCCTGCCGGCGCAATTCCGTCACCTGCGGATCATCGGAGGCCAGCGTCCTCATTTCGCCGCGCACCTTGACGAAGGCGTCGGCCGCCTCGCGCAACCGGGCATTCAGGCTGTCCGCCGAAAGGTGGCTGGCGTCGGAGCTGATCAGCACGCCGTAGAGAGGCGCCAGCGGCATGTCGGCATCGCTGGCGACCTGCTCGACCTCACCGCGCATTTCCGGCGTCACGTCGGCCATGGCAAGCAACAGGCGCTCGCGCTCCGGCAATTGTTGCTTGGCGGCCGCGGCAAAAAACAGCTTCGGCAGGCCGCTCTCGACGTAAGGCAGCTGTTTGCCCCGCGACAAATCGTAGACCTCCTGCTGCACCAGCGTCAGCACCGAGCGGATCTCGAGCCCGTCGGTGCCGAGATATTTGGTCAGCGCTGTCGTGAAGGGCGAGTTCTGGCCGGTGCCGTCGGCAGCCGTCTCGCCCGGTGCGGCGGAGAAGGCGAACAGGATGTTTTCGGCGCGGCCAATCCGGCCGAGACCCGGCTTCACCTTGTCGGAGACATCCTTTGCCAGCGATGTCGCGCCGCGCCCTTCACCGCTGCTTCCCGAGAAGGGATCGCTGCGGCAGGCGTCGAGCATGATCAGGCCGACCTTGGCCGTGGCGGCCACGCTGTCGCGCACCTCTTCCAGCGGCAGGCTGGTCTTCTCCAGCGCATCGAGCGAGGAGGCGTCGGCATCGATCGGGAGCAGCCGGTTGTCGCCCGAGATTTCCACGCCGTGGCCGGAGAAGTAGACCAGCGCCACGTCGGCGCCTTTGGCATCCAGGCGAAAATCGTCGAGCGCGCGGCGCATTC
>NZ_RZRK01001163.1:0-1387 GCF_003997835.1 Mesorhizobium sp. M7A.F.Ca.CA.004.12.1.1 | reverse complement strand
CGTCGAAGGAGAAGGTGA
Organism: Mesorhizobium sp. M7A.F.Ca.CA.004.12.1.1; assembly: GCF_003997835.1. Lineage (NCBI taxonomy): Bacteria > Pseudomonadati > Pseudomonadota > Alphaproteobacteria > Hyphomicrobiales > Phyllobacteriaceae > Mesorhizobium > Mesorhizobium sp. M7A.F.Ca.CA.004.12.1.1. The sequence goes on along the minus strand of NZ_RZRK01001163.1, from coordinate 1,369 downwards.
AGGCGAGCAGGAAACCGGCAACGACGGCCGGCATGATCTGCGGCAGCACGATCGAGCGGAACGTCGTCAATGGCGTGGCGTAGAGATCGCTCGACGCCTCGACCAGATTGCGGTCGAGGCTGCCGAGACGCGTGCCGACGATCATCGTCACCAGCGCCATGGAGAACAGGCCGTGCGCCGCGATGATCGAGCCGTAGCCGAGCGCCAGGCGCGGCGGCTGGTCGTCGGGCCAGATCGAGGCGAGGAACGGATTGACGACCGTGAACAGCTGGACGAGCGCGACCAGTGTCGAAATGCCGATGACGACGCCCGGAACGACGATCGCGGCGCCCAGAAGCGCATCGAAGACCGCGCGTGTTCTGATGCCGACGCGCGCCAGGCCGAGTGCCGCCGCAGTGCCGCACAACGCCGCCAGCAAGGCGCTGGTGGTGGCGATGAACAGGCTGTTCTTCAGCGCTTCGACCAGGAACGGGTTCGCCAGCGCCTTGCCGTACCATTGCACCGAAAAGCCGGTGAACTCGCTGGCATGGTGGCCGGCGTTGAAGGAGAACAGCACGACCAGTGCGATCGGCAGATAGAGGAAGGCGAACACCACAATGACGAAGGCGCGCATCAGATCAAATCCACCCGGCGGGCGCCCGAAACCCGGGTCGAAATGCGATTGGCGGCAATCAGCACCACCACCGAAACCAGCACCAGCGTGATCGCGATGGCCGAACCGAACGGCCAGTTGCGCGATTGCAGGAACAGGTCGACCAGCGCATTGCCGATAAAGAACACCTTGCCGCCGCCAAGCAGCGTCGGGATCAGATATTCGCCCAGCAGCAGGATCATGACCAGCGAGAAGCCGGTCATCACGCCCGGCAGCGACAGTTTCAGGGTCACGCCGAGGAAGGTCGAGAGCGGCGTCGCGCCGAGATCGGCGGAGGCTTCCAGCAGCCGGCGGTCGAGCCGCTCAAGGCTGACATAGATCGGCAGGATCATCAGCGGCAGGTAGCCATAGACGATGCCGAGCAGCACCGCGCCCGGCGTGTTGATCAGCCTGATATCCTCGAAACCGATATAGGACAGCAGAGCCGGGATGCCGCGCCCGCCCAGGATATACATCCAGGCATAGGTCCGCATCAAAAGGCTGGTCCAGAACGGAATGACGACTAGCGCCAGCAGGATCAGCCGCCAGCGCTGCGGTGCGCGCAGAGCAAGATAATAAGCAACGGGATAAGCGACGAGCAGACAGGCGAGCGCCCCTATCGGCGCCAGCACCATCGTGTTCCAGAAGGCAGCCGCCCGCGCCGGAAGATTGGCATATTGCGCGAAGGTGAAAGCCGCTTGATAGCCGCCTTCCGGCGCGGGCGGCTGCCTTCTGGAA
>NZ_RZRK01001162.1:0-1394 GCF_003997835.1 Mesorhizobium sp. M7A.F.Ca.CA.004.12.1.1 | reverse complement strand
CCTCGATCATGCGGGCGATGCGCCCGGCATGACGCTCCTCGCCGAGGAAGCCGAAGATGCGGGCAAGATCGCCCGGCTTGAAGGAATTGACGACGTCGGCGGCGCTAAGGCCCGATTGCGCCATGCGCATGTCGAGCGGCCCGTCGGCGCGGAACGAAAACCCGCGCTCCGCCTGGTCGAGCTGCATAGAGGACACGCCGATGTCGAGCACGATCCCGTCGGCGCTCTCGACATGTTCATCCAGCGTCGAGAACGGCGCGTGCACCAGGCGCAGCCGACCGCCCGATTGCACTTCCAGATCGCGCCCGGCCGCAATGGCATCCGGATCGCGGTCGATCGCCACCACGGAAGCGCCCGTCGCCAGAATGGGCCTGGTGTAGCCGCCGGCGCCGAACGTGCCGTCGATGATGAGGTCGCCCTGCGCCGGCGCCAACGCTTCGAGCACCTCGGCAAGGAGGACCGGAATGTGGCGAGCCGATCCGCCAACGGCGTGCCCATCTACGGCGCGAGGAAGGTCATCGCCGTGGCCTGCCGTCATTCCGGTCGCTCCCCAGGCTTCGTCCCCTGCCGAAGCTGCAAAAGCCGTGCCCGCGCCTGCGCCCCATAGGCGGCAAGCCGTCCCGGCTCCCAGATCTGAAAGAAATTGCCGCGCCCGACAAAGGCCACTTCCGCCGAAATGCCGGTGTGTTCGCGAAGGAAATCGCTCATCGTGATGCGGCCGTCCTGGTCGAGTTTCAAGAAGGTTCCGTCGCCATGGCAGAAGAACGACATATCGTCCGCCGTCTGCAGGAAGGGATCCTCGAGCGCGATGCGCTGCTCGTAGCGGTCGAGCAGATCGAGCCCGCCGACATCCATCGCCGGCAGATCCAGGCAGCGCAGCGCATAGAGTTCCGAATAGCCGCGCTTCTGCACGACCGCACGGAAATGCGCGGGAACGGACACCCGTCCCTTCGCATCGATCCTGCTCACCGTGCTTGACAGAAACCGGTCCATTAAACGCTACAGCCGCTTGCGCCGCCGCACCCCTCTCCATCTTGTCGCACGCGCCGCCGCAGCGCGCTCCCTGCCCCGCATCAGCCTCATCCGCACGGGCAAAAACCGGCAAACGCGCAGCCGCCGCGGCTGCCCGATTGGCGTACGCTTTACCCTGACACGGAACGAAGGCTTTGATGTCTAGATGGGATATCATGGGGCACTATGGGCGTCAACGGGATTAGGCTTCACAAACACGCGCGCCGCGACCAATGAGAGCAGCCTCGCCGACACGTCTCGTCTTTATGGTCTATTAAGCCTAACGAACCGTTTAGAGCCGCCTGGCCCACCCGGACGCGCCTTGCCGCGCGCCGCTGCCGGGCATAGCGTCTCGCCACATATCGCCGGTCGCAAACCGGGTT
>NZ_RZRK01001161.1:0-1398 GCF_003997835.1 Mesorhizobium sp. M7A.F.Ca.CA.004.12.1.1 | reverse complement strand
ATCGACGCCCGTGCGCTGGCGCGTTCGGCTGCGACCGAGATGCATTCCGGCTTTCGCGAGGTTCGCTATGGCTGGCCGATGAATTTGCGTCGGCCCAAGGCCCACAAGCCGCTCGACGCCGAGGGCGAGGCGCAACGCGCCCGCATCGAGGCGCTGTGGCGCCAGTGCCGGGAAAAATACGGCAAGGGCGGCCCGTTCCTGTTCGGCCACTTCACCGCGGCCGATGCCATGTATGCGCCTGTCGTCACCCGTTTCGACACCTATGGCGGCACGCTGGCGCCGGATACGCGCGCCTATGTCGACGCCGTGCTGGCAACGCCGGCGATGCGCCACTGGTATGCCGAGGCGGCCAGGGAGACGTGGCCGGAACCCGGTCCGGACGAATAGGATCCAAACGAAAACGCCCCTCGCACCTTTTATCGTGCGGGGGGCGTCTTTGCCATCAACTGTTATTCGATTGCTCTCATGAACTGCTGATGACACCGAATAAATGCGCGTCTGCGCAGATGGTTCCTGGATGCCGGAAAACTTTTCTCAAGTTGGCGCAAGCGCGCTGTTTGGCGTCCGATTTGCCGTCATGCAAGGTTTTTGGCCAGGTGGTTTGGGAGAATTCCGCAGCTGTGGCTTTATGCAAATTTGACAGCGCGCCAAAAGAAGCCTATAAGCAAATCGTCGATATTTGTTTGACTGACTTTTGTTATCCGCGCTTTCGAGCGCGCCTTTGACGAACTTCCCACATCAAAAATCGGGACAAACGAACGTTGTGCATCCGCATGGCGTCGAATGAATATTTGCCATGGAAAGGGTTCGTCATGAGCACCGGCACAGTTAAATGGTTCAACGCCACCAAAGGTTTTGGTTTTATTCAGCCTGACGACGGCTCGGCCGACGTTTTTGTCCACATCTCGGCCGTAGAGCGCGCCGGCATGCGCGACATCGTCGAGGGCCAGAAGCTCGGCTACGAGATGGTCCGCGACAACAAGTCGGGCAAGATGTCCGCCGACCAGTTGAAGGCGGCCTGAAAAAAGAATTCAGCTCTCCCGGTGACCACGGATGTACTGGCACCGGTGAGTGGCGAATTCGGGCGCATGGCCGCGGAGACCTGAGTTTCCACGGCATATCATGCGCATGAGAAGGGCGTTCGTGCATCCCCGGGTGCATCCTTTTTGGATGTCATCTGGTTGCGCGGCGCTCCATGAAGGTCAGGCGGTGCCTGGCCTTTTTCATTTTGCGCGCCTTGCCGCCGAAAGTGCGCTGCGCGCCGGCCTGGACGTGCTAAGGGACGCTCCAGCAATTTGAATTCGCCGCGCGTATTGCTTTGTGCGTGATCCTGACCGAAGACCCGGTCTCGCTCCATCGGCACAGGCTCCTGACAGGAGAAAGATTTGACCACCAGTT
>NZ_RZRK01001160.1:0-1399 GCF_003997835.1 Mesorhizobium sp. M7A.F.Ca.CA.004.12.1.1 | reverse complement strand
GTCCAGGATGAGCAGTGACGGCTTGCGCAGCAGCGCGCGCGCGAGCGCGATGCGCTGGCGTTCGCCGCCCTAGAGCCGCACGCCGCGATCGCCGACCACCGTCTCGAGCCTGAGGTCGAGCCGTTCGACAAACTCGCCGGCGTGCGCCTGATGCAGCGCGGCCCACAGGTCGCCATCGCTGGCCCGTGGCGCGGCAAGGCGCAGGTTCGCCGCGATCGTGTCGTGCAGGAGGAACACGTCCTGCGGCACATAGGCCACCTGGTCGCGCCAGCGACGGCGATTGCTGGCATCAATCTCGACGCCGTCGACAAGCATCATGCCGGTGGTGGGCTCCAGCAGGCCAAGCAGCATATCGGCGATCGTGCTCTTGCCCGATCCGGACGGGCCGATCAGGGCGGTGACCTTGCCGGCCGGCAGGCCGAAGGTGATGCCGCTCACCACCACCTTGTCGCCAGCATCTCCATAGGCGAAGGAGACACCGCGAATATTCAATCCCGTATTGAGGGAGAGTGTCCCGGCGTCGGCGAACTCGGTATGGCCTGGTTCGCGTTCGGCATCGAAACGTGCCTGCAGGCTGCGCATTGCCGTAAAGGCGGGCAGGTTGATCAGCACTTGCTGGGCTTGCGTCTGCATGTCCATGAAGCGCGGCGCGATGCGCATGAAGACCAGGAGCAGGACGACGATCTCGGCCAGCGACAGGTTGAAGCGAACCAAAGCCACATAGATGAACAGGCTCAGGCCCACCACGCTCGCCACTTGGAATACCGCGGTGCCGATGGTGCTGTTGCGCACATAGTCGATGTTGTCGGCCTTCATCTTCTCAAGCGTCGACCGCAGCTGCGCGAAATAGCTGTCCTCGACGTTCAGGCTCTTGGCCACCTTGATGCCGCCGAGAAATTCCGAGACCGTCCGGTACTGATCCTGTCGATTGGCGGTCAGCACACGGCCGAAGGCAGTGGCCCGTGTCCGGAAGGGCTGCAGCGCCACGAACATCAGCATGCCGATGACGACGGCAAACAGCGTCATGACCGGCGAGATGAACATGGAAACCAGGAGATAGCCAGCCAGAAGAACGGCGATCTGCACCAGCATCAGCAGTGAGAACGCCGCGCCCTGGACGCGGTCGATGTCGCCGGTCAGGGCATGATCGAGGTCGGAACTGCGCATGCGGGTAAAAACGCCCCAGCGCGCCTTGCCGATGCTTTCGAACAGGTTCATGCGAACGCGGTTGACGAAATCGAACAGCAATTTGGCCATGTAGACCGACTTGAAGCGATTGAACGCCGCCTGCGCTGCAACAAGCCCGACCAGCATGCAAAGCACGGTCGTCAGTTGCAGCGTGCCGTCAGGCACCAGCCAGCGCACGAAATCATTGTTGGGCAGCCGAACAGCGAAATCC
>NZ_RZRK01000115.1:0-10778 GCF_003997835.1 Mesorhizobium sp. M7A.F.Ca.CA.004.12.1.1 | reverse complement strand
CAAGCGTCCTGCCTCAATCAAGGATGGCAGCGAGGGCTATAGCGCTGCCGACATCGAGGTGCTGGAAGGGCTGGAGCCGGTGCGCCGCCGGCCAGGCATGTATATCGGCGGCACCGACGACAAGGCGATGCACCATCTGTTCGCCGAGGTCATCGACAATTCGATGGACGAGGCGGTAGCCGGCCATGCCACCTTCATCGATGTCGAGCTCTCGGCCGACGGCTATCTCGCCGTGACCGACAATGGCCGCGGCATCCCGATCGATCCGCACCCGAAGTTCAAGAAGCCGGCGCTCGAAGTGATCATGACGACGCTGCATTCGGGCGGCAAGTTCGACTCCAAGGTTTACGAGACATCAGGTGGCCTGCATGGCGTCGGCGTGTCCGTGGTCAACGCGCTGTCGGACCATCTCGAGGTCGAGGTCGCGCGGGGACGGCAACTGTATCGACAAAAATTCTCGCGCGGCGTTCCCGTGACCGGCCTGGAGCAACTGGGCGAAATCCACAACCGGCGCGGCACAAAGATCCGATTCCACCCCGACGAGCAGATTTTCGGCAAGGGCGCTGCGTTCGAACCGGCGCGGCTCTACCGCATGACGCGCTCGAAAGCCTATTTGTTCGGTGGTGTCGAGATCCGCTGGACCTGCGATCCGTCGCTGATCAAGGAAAAAGATCAGACACCGGCCAAGGCTGAATTCCATTTTCCCGGCGGCCTGAAGGATTATCTCAAGGCATCGCTCGGCGACGACTTCCAGGTGACTCGCGAAATCTTCGCCGGCAAGAGCGAGAAACAAGGCGGGCCATGGCTCGCTCGAATGGGCGGTGACCTGGTTCGGCGGCGACGGCTTCATCAATTCCTACTGCAACACCATCCCGACCGGCGAAGGCGGCACCCACGAAGCCGGCTTCCGCAACGTGCTGACGCGGGGCCTGCGCGCCTATGCCGATCTCGTCGGCAACAAGCGCGCCTCGATCGTGACCTCGGAAGACGTCATGATCTCGGCGGCGGGCATGCTGTCGGTGTTCATCCGCGAGCCGGAATTCGTCGGCCAGACCAAGGACAGGCTGGCGACGATCGAGGCAATTCGAATTGTCGAGACCGCGATCCGCGATCCGTTCGACCATTGGCTGGCCGACAATCCGCAGGAAGCCTCGAAGCTGCTCGAATGGGTGATCGCGCGCGCCGACGAGAGGGTGCGCCGACGGCAGGAAAAAGAGGTGTCGCGCAAGAGCGCGGTGCGCAAACTGCGGCTGCCGGGCAAGCTCGCCGATTGCACGCAGAATGCCGCGGCCGGCGCTGAACTGTTCATCGTCGAAGGTGACTCGGCCGGCGGCTCGGCCAAGCAGGCGCGCGACCGCGCCAGCCAGGCCGTCCTGCCGCTGCGCGGAAAAATCCTCAACGTCGCCAGCGCCGGCAACGACAAGCTCGCCGGCAACCAACAGATTTCGGACCTGATCCAGGCGCTCGGCTGCGGTACGCGTTCGAAGTACCGCGATGAGGATCTGCGCTACGACCGCGTGATCATCATGACCGACGCTGATGTCGACGGCGCCCACATCGCCTCGCTGCTGATCACCTTCTTCTATCAGGAGATGCCGGCACTTGTGCGTGGCGGCCATCTCTACCTAGCGGTGCCGCCGCTTTACTCGATCAGGCAAGGCGGCAAGGTCGCCTATGCCCGCGACGACGCGCACAAGGACGAGCTCCTGCGCACCGAATTCACCGGGCGCGGCAAGGTCGAACTCGGCCGCTTCAAGGGCCTGGGCGAGATGATGGCGGCCCAGCTCAAGGAAACCACCATGGATCCGAGGAAGCGCACGCTGCTCAGGATCGACGTGATCGACGCCGAGGCGGCGACCAAGGACGCCGTCGATGCGTTGATGGGCACCAAGCCGGAAGCCCGCTTCCGCTTCATCCAGGAACGCGCCGAATTCGCCGAGACGGAAGTGCTGGATATCTAGCCATCAGCCGGTTTAGCTTGCGCTTCTGATATGGAGACCAGCGTGTGATTGCGGCACGGCTGAAAGGCTATTTCGAAACCAGTTTGACCGACCTGACGCAACCGACGCGCTCGGACTGGATTTTCGCTCTTCGCACCGTTTCAGCCGGCCTGATAGCGCTGCTGGCCGCCTACGCCCTAAAACTCGACCACCCGCAATGGGCCATGATGACGGTGTTCATCGTCGCCCAGCCGGTTGCCGGCATGGTGCTGGCGAAGGGCTTCTACCGGCTGCTCGGCACGCTGGTCGGCGGCGTCGCGGCGATCGGCATCACCACCGTATTCGGCACCAACCCCTGGGTGCTGGTGACGGTGCTTGCCGTCTGGATCGGCATCTGCACCTTCGTCTCGTCGCTGCTGCGCAATCCGGAAGCCTATGGCGCCGCGCTCGCCGGCTACACCGCAATGATCATCGGCCTGCCCGCCTTCGGACAACCGCATCTCGTCGTCGACCTCGCGGTCGCGCGATGTGCCGAGATCGTGCTTGGCATTGTCTGCGCCGGCCTGACCAGCCGCCTGATCCTGCCAAAACTGGCCAGCGACGCCATCGTCTCGCGCCTGAAACGCTGTATCCTTGATCTTGCCACCTATGCCGGCGGTGCGTTCTCCGGCGGCGACCCGGCAACGCTGTCCACGCTGCACCGAAAGCTGATCACTGATGCCCAGACGCTCGGCGAGATGCGCGCCTATGCCAGGCTCGAGGCGCCGAGCTTCGCGCCGCGCGCCCATCCAGTCCGTCGCACCATCGGACAGCTGCTCTCGGCCCTGTCGGCGGCACGCGCGCTGCATTCGCACGCCGCCCCGAAGAATGCGGCGCTCATCCCGGTGCGCTCGGAACTGCAGTCGCTGGTCAGCGAGCTGGCGACCAAGCCCGGCGCGCTGGACGATACGGCGCTGTGGGTGGCTCGGCTCGATGCGATTTCCGGAAACGCCCGGCAAATGCCAGATGCCTCGACCGACCAGGGCGACGACAGGGTCGGCACCATCACCCGCCTGACCATCGCCGCCGATTTCGCCGAGGCGCTCAAGCAGGTGCTGCGCGGCCTCGACGCCCTGCGCGCGCCTGCCACGCGCCTGGCCAGGGGCAGCAGGCAGCCTGCGCTGGTGGTGCATCGCGATTACGCCGGCGCATCGCGTAACGCCTTGCGCGCTGCCCTTGCCACGCTGCTGGTCGCGGCTTTCTGGTTGACGACGAAATGGTCGGAAGCGGCCGGCACGGTCATCCTCGTTGCTGTCGTATCGAGCCTGTTTGCTGCTCGCCCCGACCCTGTGCAGGTCGCCTGGGGTTTCTTCAAGGGAACGCTGCTCGCTTTGCCCTTTGCCTTTCTCGTCGGCCAGATCGCGCTGCCCGCTTTGCCGGGCTTCGGCTGGTTCATGCTGTTTGTCGTGCCCATTCTTGTACCGACGGCGCTGGCCATGGCCAATCCACGCTATGTCGGCGTGGCGACGGCCTTCGCCATCAACTTCCTCGCCTTCCTGAGCCCGCACCAGGCGATGACCTACGATCCCGTACCCTTCTTCGCCGGGTCGGCGTCGATCCTGGTCGGCATCCTGCTGGCGATCGGTGTCTTCATCGTCGTGCTGCCAGCCGATCCGTGGCTCGCGGCCAACCGGATCGTGCGCGCCATGCGCGAGGATCTGGCGCGGCTTTGCCTGCATGAGCGGGTGCCGAGGCGGTCGGCCTTCGAGAGCCTCGCCTACGACCGCATCAACCAGCTGATGCCGCTGGTGCAGAATGCCGGTCAGAAGGGCGATGCGGTTCTGGGCGGCGGAGTCGCCGCCGTCACCGTCGGCCTGGAGGTCCTTCGGCTGCGCGATGCAAGCCAAAGCCATGCCATTCCATCCGAGACCGCGCTTTCGATCGCCAACTTCCTGAGGGGACTGGCGCGCGAACTGCTTTTCCGCGCCCCCGGCGATCCACAGACCTCGACCGTCGCCGTCGCCCGGCAGTACGCAGCGAACATCGCCGAGCGAAACGGCACCGGCGAATTGCTGCAAATCGCAGCATCGCTGCGCATCATCGCCGCGGCGATGGAGGATTTCCCGGACTTTTTCGCGAGGGATAAAGGCTAAGCCGCCGCTATCGCCAGTGCGTGGCCGCGTGCGTTTTCGCGCAGCGCGTCGAGATGGATCGACTTGACCAGCGTGGCAAGATCGCCTTCCGCGGACTGCCCGCCCACCTCCTTGAGCATCAGCCAGCTGACCTCTTGCACACCGGCGACGCGCTTGCCGTTGGCGACCTCGCGCCAGATCTTCAGCGCGCGCAGGATGATGGCATGGGTGACTGCGGCGAGGCCGGCGCTGCGGAACAACGCCTGCAACGCCACGTCGTGCCCGCCGGCCAGCAGCGCCCTCACCCGTTGTTCGGACTGCTGGCTGAGCGCGACCAGCGCCGAGCCGAAGAAATCGACCTTGCCATGCGCGATGGTGCGGATCAGAAAGCTCGCGGTAAGGTCGCCGCGCAGCCTGAGATGCTCGATCAGGGCCGCATGTTCTTCCTGGCGCGTGCCTTCTATCAGCGTCACCGAAGCCTTGACGCAGGCGTCGCGCATGACGCGGTCGGCTCGCGCCGCGCCCATCAATGCCATCACCAGTGGCGACGTTTTCAACATTTCGCCCAGCTTGACGAGCAGCATATGCCGACAGTCGGCCGGCAGCCTGATATCCGATATCAGCGCCTCGCGCACCAAGGGCAGATGGCCGTGGCGTTCGGCCATGCGGCGGAAGCTGAGCGAGGCGATGTCGGCGCCGCTGTTGGCGAGCAGCACGGCGCAGGCGTCCGCCTCGCCGATCTCGGCGATGGCCGCCGACAGCGCCATCGAGACGAGTGGCCGGTCGGCGATCAATTTCTGTGTCGCCTTCGGACTTGAAGCCACGCGGTTGATCAGGTCGGCGTCGGTGAGCAGCGGCGAGCGGGCCAGCACCACGCCGGCGACTTCCGGCTGGTCGGAGGCCAGCACGCTGATGATCTGCATTGGCGCGTGGTGGCTCATCGACAGCGCCTCGGCCATCGCCAGCCGCACCTTCGACGAGGCATCGTCGAGCAATAGCGTCAGCGCCGCCTCGGCGGCGCAACGGTCCTCGAAAGGCAATTCGGAATTGATATAGGCCCGGGCCAGAGCGCTCGCCGCCGCGGCACGCTCCGACACCCTGGCCGTGTAGATCCATTTCAGAAAATGCGAAACAACAACCATGCCCGCCTGCTTACGCCCCTTGTCAGAAGCTTCTGACCCCACTGACGACCGTAGGCAGAATTGGTTTACGAACCGTTCACCATGTTCATTAACTGGCTTGCGAGGCTGATTTGCAGCGCCTATCACCGTCAAGCACGTGAGGAGAAAGAAATGGCCGGGCTTTATCTCGAAGAGTTCGTTGTCGGCCATGTCTTCCAGCACACGCTGCGCAAGACCGTTACCGAAAGCGACAACATGCTGTTTTCGGTAATGACGCTGAACCCGCAGCCGCTGCATATCGACTTCGATTTCGCCGCCAGGAGCGAATGGGGCAAGCCGCTGGTCAACTCGCTGTTCACGCTCGGCTTGATGATCGGCATTTCGGTCAATGACATCACAGTCGGCACTACGGTCGCCAATCTCGGCATGAAGGAGACCGTGTTTCCGCATCCGGTCTTCCATGGCGACACCATCCGGGTCGAGACGACAGTCATCTCGGTGCGCGAATCCAGGTCGAAACCCGATCGCGGCATCGTCGAATTCGAGCATCGCGCCTACAACCAGCATGGCGATCTCGTCGCCAAATGCACCAGGCAAGCGATGATGCTGAAGAAGGCGATCTGACGCATGCGTTCGCTGCTGTTCGTCCCTGGCGATTCCCAGAGGAAACTGGAAAAAAGTTTTGGTGCCGGCGCCGACGTGATCATCGTCGACCTCGAAGATTCCGTGGCGCCGCACAACAAGGCGCTGGCGCGCGAGGTGGCGGCGCGCTTCATCCTGGAACGCAGGGCGCAAACCAGTTCAGCCATCTATGTCAGGGTCAACGACCTCACGACCGGGTTGACGGATGACGATCTGGCGGCGTTGGTGCCGGCACGACCCGACGGCATCATGCTGCCCAAGTCGAACAGCGGCCAGGATGTGCAGCATCTGTCGGCAAAGCTCAGGGTGCGCGAGGCCGAAAATGGCTTGGCCGACGGCGCGATCAAGATCCTGCCGATCATCACCGAAACGCCGGCAGGCGTGCTGGCGGCGGCGACCTATGCCGGGACAAGTGCGCGGCTTGCCGGCCTCACCTGGGGCGCTGAAGACCTGTCGGCGGCGATCGGCGCGCGCAGCGTCCGCGACGAGCATGGCCGCTACACGGACGTGTTCCGCCACGCTCGCACAATGACCATACTTGCCGCCGGTGCGGCGGAGGTCGCGGCGATCGACACCGTCTTCCCGAATTTTCGCGACATAGCGGCCTTCGAAGTGGAATGCACGGAGGCCGAGCGCGATGGCTTCACCGGCAAGATGGCGATCCATCCCGACCAGGTGCCGGTCATCAACGCCGCCTTCACGCCGTCGGCCGAGGCCGTGAGACAATCGGCAGCAATCGTCGCCGCGTTCGCGGCAGCGGGAAATCCCGGCGTCGTCGGCATTGACGGCAAGATGTTCGACCGACCGCACCTGCGGCTAGCCGAGCGGCTTCTGGCGCGGGCAAAGGCGGCAGGTGTTTCCGCCTGAGCGCCTGCTACCAAACCAATGGGATCAGGCGGTAACGGACCCGGGCCACATAGTCGTCATAGCCGCGCAGGCCGGTGCGAAGCGTCTTCTCTTCAATGAAGGTGCGGATGGCCAGGAGAACGACGATCACGAGTACCGACGCCAGCCCCCACCAGGAACCAAGCAGAAGTGCAGTGCCGGCGAAGAAAAGAATGGCGCCGGCGTACATCGGATGGCGGACGTAGCTGTAAGGCCCCGTGGAGATCACACGTTGTCCGCGTTCATCCTGGATCTTCACCACGGGCGCCGCGAAACTGTTCTCCAGCATCGTCAGATAGCAGATCCAGATTCCGAGCAGCAGGACGAGCGCGCCGACCACCTGCACCCAGACGGGAACCACGGACCAGCCGAAACGGACGTCGAATCCCATGAATATCTGCGAACCAAAGATGGCGAGCAGTAGTATGGACAGCAGGACCTTGTCGGCCGTGTCCTGATTCTTCTGGATAGGAGAACTCAACCGCTCATTCATCAGGCCGGGATCGCGCCTTGCCAGCGCCACGCCCAAGGTGAGACTGAGCCCCACCATCCCCACCAGATAGACCCAGGCCCCCGGCCAGCGCAGCGTGCCGGCCGACAGGAAGAGCAAGGCGCCCATGGCGCCAAACCAGACGAATGTTTGGAGGACCAATTTCGCGATCATGATCGACCTTTCATGATATCCGCTCACTGCACTGGCAATTTCAGACCATTGGTCTACCATACCGACCATCGGTCTGTAATTCAAGCGAACTGTGCAGAAGGTTCATCATGCCCCGTGTCATCAAGCATCCAGAGTTCAGGCGAGAAGAGCTTCTGGACCATGCCCAGACCCTTTTCCTGACGCAGGGCTATGACAAAGCGAGCCTCAACGACGTGATTGCGTCCGCCGGCGTCTCGAAGGGCGCCTTCTATCACTACTTCCCCTCCAAGGAGGCTCTTCTGGAAGCATTGGCCCATCGCTTTGCAAGACAGGCACTGGCTGGGGTGCAGGACATAATCGACGATCCGGACCTAGACCCGCTTGGCCGCCTGAATGGCCTGCTCAGCCAGTCGCGGCGGGCAAAGATCGAGACCGCGCCCGAAGCTTGGACTCTTTTCGAGACGATGTTTCGGCCTGAGAATCTGGTGCTTTTCCACCGTATCAATCTGGCCGCCAGCGCGTCGTTTTCACCTCTGCTGGTCAAGATCATCAGGCAAGGGATCGAAGACGGCACTTTCAGGACCTTCGATCCGGAAGGTGTTGCCGACATCGTCATGCAATTCGGCATGGCCACGCATGACGTCGTTGCCAAGGCAATTGCCGGCGGCAGCGACGCCGACATGGAGATCGCGATCGAGGCCCTGGAGAAACGCGTCAGGCTCTACGAGATCGCTCTCGACCGCATACTGGGCCTGCCCGATGGAAGCATCCGGATCGGCGAGCCCGGCTATGTGCGCACCGTCATGACGGCCAGGCGGCGAAAGAGTGCCGGCAAGGCGCTGGCCAAGCCTGATATCTAGTCCTTGTCCCAGCGCGGCCGGCGCATCGAAAACACCTCGTCGACGCTGGCATAATCCATATAGCCGAGACGGGCGACATTGCCGGCCTTGGTGATGTCGAACAGGCCGTCTGTCAGGAAGGCGTCGTCGATGTGCACGCCGACCACTTCACCGGCAACAATCACAGCGCTTGTCGGCGATCCGTCCAGCGCCTTTGGCCGAAAGACTTCCGTCACCCGGCATTCGAGCGCGGCCGGCGCTGCCGCCACGCGCGGCGGCGCCACCAGCCGAGACGGCGCCATGGCAAGATCGGCATAGACGAACTCGTTGACGCCGCGCGGAGCATTGACCGATGTGCGGTTCATCTTCTCCGCGAGATCGCGGCTGACGAGATTGGCGACGAACTCGCCGGTTTCCTGGGCGAAGGAGGCGCTGTCCTTCTCGCCTTCGGAGGAGAACCAGACGATGAAAGGCCGCGTAGAAACGGCATTGAAGAAGGAGTATGGCGCGAGATTGACCTCGCCTGCCCTGTTCAGTGTCGAAATCCAGCCGATCGGACGCGGCGCCACGATCGCCTTCGAAGGGTCATGCGGCAGGCCGTGGCCCTTTGAGGGTTCGTAGAACATTCAGCCCGCCCACGGTCCCGAATAGTCACTGTACAGCTTTGCCGGATCGGGCCGGGGCCGCTCCGGTGCCGGGCCGGCATAGGAGCCGATATGGATGAAGCCGATGACCCGCTCCTGCGGCGCCAGCCCCAGCAGCGCCCTGCCCTCCGGCACATCCGAATACCAGTTGCTGATCATGTTGGTGCCATAGCCCAGCGCATTCGCTGCTATCATCAGGTTCATCGCCGCCATGCCGCCCGACAGGAACATTTCCCATTGCGGGATTTTTGGATTGTCCCTGGGGATCGAAACGACGCCGATCACCAGTGGCGCGCGCGAGAATCGCGCCAGTTCCTGGTTGCGGCGGCCTTCGGACAAGGGACCTTCCCGCTGCTCTGCAAGCGCTGCCAGTTGGCTGCCGATCTCGACGCGGGCGTCGCCACGGTAGAGGATGAAGCGCCAGGGCTCCAACCGGCCATGGTCGGGCACCCGGGAGGCAGCGGCGATCATCGTGGCGATCTCCGCATCGCTCGGCGCCGGCTCCTTCAAATCGGGGATCGGTGCGGAGTTTCGGGTGAGCAGGAAGTCGATGATCGGCGACGCCATGGGCGCAAGTCTCCTGGACATTCTGTTTTGAGCTGAAGCGCACCATCGGGGATTCGGGCGGCTCGGGCATTGGCGCGGGATACGCCGGAGGGAAGAGTCGTTTCAACTCTTAAGCCTTGAAATTGCCACCGCCATGGGCTTCAACGCAAGGCATGTTTGAGGGGACTGTCCGTCTTTTCCTGGTCTGGCTCGGCGCGCTGATATTCATGGCGCCGGTTTCGCTTGCCGTGGCGCAGAACGTCGACGGTGTCACCGACCTGAAGCTTCCGGGAATTTCGAGCTACGCGACGCCGAAAGGCGAGACGTCACTGGCGCTGAGCGGCGGCGGCGCCATCACATTGTCCGCCCAACTAACCGACAAGGGTTCCGACATCACGCGCGGCATCGTCTGGCGGGTTTTCAAGCCCGAAGCCGTCAACGGCAAATTGCCGATGGTTGCCTCCTCCCATGGCGGCACCGCCGTCTTCCAGCTCGAACCCGGCAGCTATCTGGTTCACGCCTCCTACGGCCGGGCCGGCGCCACCAAGCGCATCACTGTCGGCAAGGACGCCAAGCGCGAAAGTCTCGTGCTCGACGCCGGCGGCCTCAAGCTCGACGCAGTGCTGTCCGGCGGCGTGCGCATTCCACCAAAGAAGCTGCGATTTTCGATCTACGAAGGCACCGCCGAGGCCAATGGCGACCGCGCGCTGATCATTCCCGATGTCGAGCCCAACAGCGTCGTGCGGCTCAACGCCGGCATCTATCACGTCGTCTCGACCTATGGCGCAGTCAACGCGGTCATCCGCTCCGACATCCGTGTCGAGGCCGGCAAGCTGACCGAAGCCACCGTCGAGCACCACGCCGCCGAGATCACCATGAAGCTGGTGCGCGAAACCGGTGGCGAGGCGATCGCCGACACATCCTGGTCGCTGCTCAACGAATCGGGCGATCCGATCAAGGAAACCGTCGGCGCCTTCGCCTCGATGGTGCTGGCCGAGGGCGACTACACCATCATCGCCAAGAACCGCGACCGCATCTATCAGAAGGATTTTACGGTCGTGGCCGGGCAGAACCAGGAGATCGAGGTTCTGGCCACCGAGGCCGCGGCGATGGATCCCGAAGAAGGCGCGGACTAACCTTCCGCGGCAGGTTTCCTGTTTTCAGGCTGCCATCTTGGTCCGCGCTGGCAGGAACGGAATCCGGCGGCGCGCCACGATTGGCGCCAGATCGAACACGCCGCGATACAGCCGGTCGAGCAATGCCTTGCGGTCGCGCAACGGCTCCAACTCGCTCCAGCTCAGCACATCGCCGACGCGCACGTCTATCGCCTTGCCGGACAGCCGCGCGAATTCGTGGATGAGCAGCGACGTGCGCAGCGTCAGCGAGGCCTTGCCGACGAATTTCGCC
>NZ_RZRK01001159.1:0-1400 GCF_003997835.1 Mesorhizobium sp. M7A.F.Ca.CA.004.12.1.1 | reverse complement strand
TGCAAGAGGGTTCAAGGAAACCCAGGGAACAAGCCGTGTCAGACGACCCGTCCGATCTCGAATTCCAGCCGCGCGCCAAGGGCAGCGTCATGGGCTTTCCTGCGCATGAGGGCCGGCCTGGCGCACTCGGCGAGGTTCATGCCCGGCCGCACCCGCTGATCGAAAAGCCACGCGTCCTGATGCAACTCGCCTTCATGACCGAGGGGGGCTCGGGCGTCGACCACGCGGTGCTTTCCGAACTGTCGCGGCGCCTCGGCGTCGCCGCGCCCGACCGCCAGGCCCGCCATCATGCCATGAAATGGGGCAAGGGCTCGCTGCGCTGGGAGCGGCACACCGAATTCTCGACCTATTTGTGGGAAGGGCCGCTTTCCGAGAGCGGCAGGGCGCAGGAGGACTCCCCCTTCGGCAACGGGTTTTCGCCGCCGGGAACCTGCATCTCCGGCATCAGGCTCGAAATCCGCAAATGGACGCAAGCGAGCGAGCAGCTGATAGCCGGTTTCGATCCGACCAGCCTGTGCTACTCGCTGGTCGAGCGCGGAAACGCCGCCATCGTCACCGATTTTCGCCAGGATGGCGATGGCCTGACGCGCATGCTGCTGCTCGATCGCGGCTTGACCCCGGCGCGTACCGGCGCGTTGTCGCAGCGGCTTATCGACATCGAAACCTATCGGACGCTGGCCATGCTCGGCCTGCCGCTGGCGTTGACCTTGTCCGGCCGTGCCCGCCGCATCGAAGACCGGCTGGCGCAGACCACGCTGGAGATGAAGGTCGCCGGGACTCGCGACAGCCAGACCTTGCTGGCCGATCTGACCGAACTTGCGGCGGAGTTGGAGGCGGACGCGGCGTCGAGCCTTTACCGTTTCGGCGCCAGCCGTGCCTATGACGGCATCGTCGGCGAACGGCTGGAGGCGCTCGAGGAAGAGGCTGTGCCCGGCTATGACACATGGCGCGGGTTCCTGCAGCGCCGGGTGGCGCCCGCAATGCGCACCTGCCGCTCGGTCGAGGAGCGGCAGGAAAATCTGTCGCGAAAACTGACCCGCGCCACGACGCTGCTGCGCACCTGGGTTGATGTCGAGGTCGAGAAACAGAACCGCGACCTGCTTGCCTCGATGAACAATCGCGCCCGCCTGCAACTGCGCCTGCAGCAGACCGTCGAGGGGCTCTCGGTCGCCGCCGTCTCCTATTATGTGGTCGGCCTTGTCGGCTATGTCGCCAAGGGTGCCTCGATCTTCGGCCATGCCTTCGCACCGGAGATCATTACCGCGGCTTCGGTGCCTGTCGCCATCCTGCTGGTCTGGTGGGGCGTACGCCGCGTGCGCCGGATGCACTCCGAGCCCGGCAAGCCGCCCGGCGAATAGATCTGCTCACCCTCCCCCTTGTGGGGAGGGTCGGCTCATGAT
>NZ_RZRK01001158.1:0-1403 GCF_003997835.1 Mesorhizobium sp. M7A.F.Ca.CA.004.12.1.1 | reverse complement strand
TCGTAGGCAACCAGCCCGCGCGCGATCTCGCGGCCCTCGGGCGACAGGATCGCCACCGTGTCGCCGCGCGAGAAATTGCCGCTGACCAGCTTGACGCCGGCCGGCAGCAACGACTTGCCCGACAGCAGCGCACCGATGGCGCCGGCATCGACCGTAAGCCGGCCGGCCGGTTCGAGCTGGCCGGCGATCCAGGTCTTGTAGCCCTTGACCGGGTTGCTGCTCGGCCGAAAGAAAGTAGCGCGCTCGCCGCGTTCGATCGCCATCAGCGGCGACAACCGCGTGCCCGACGTGATGATCATCGCGGTGCCGGCGGCGGTGGCGATCTTGCCGGCATCGAGCTTCGTGCGCATGCCGCCGCGCGACAGCTCGGAAGCGGCCGCACCCGCCATCGCCTCGATATCGGGCGTGATGCGGTCGACCACTGGAATGAATTTGGCCTGGGGGTCACGCGCCGGCGGCGCCGTATAGAGGCCATCGATGTCGGAGAGCAGTACCAGGAGGTCGGCGCCCATCATGGTGGCGACGCGAGCCGCCAGCCGGTCATTGTCGCCATAGCGGATTTCGGACGTCGCCACCGTGTCGTTTTCGTTGATGACCGGCACCGCCTTCATCTTGAGCAGCGTCGAGATCGTTGCCCGCGCATTGAGATAGCGGCGGCGCTCCTCGGTGTCGCCGAGCGTCAGCAGGACCTGGCCCGATTTCAGGCTGCCCTTGCCGAGCGCATCCGACCACGCGCCGGCCAATGCGATCTGCCCGACGGCTGCCGCGGCCTGGCTCTCTTCGAGCTTCAAGGCGCGCTTGCCGAGACCAAGGATCGTGCGGCCAAGCGCGATGGCGCCGGACGAGACGACAAGGATTTCAGCGCCGCCCTTGGCCAGCGCCGCAATGTCGTCGGCGAGCGAGGCCAGCCAGTCGCGCTTCAGGCCTGTCGCGCGGTCGACGAGCAGCGCCGAGCCGATCTTGACGGTGATGCGCCGATATTTTCCCAGCGACTGCATCGTCCTACTTTTCCCAGCGCGTCTCGACTGGCGCAGCGATCTGCGCACGCGCCTCGGCCACCACCGACATCAGCGCCCGCAGCACCGCCTCGACACCCTCGCCGGTGACGGCCGACAACAGCATCGGCGCGCGGCCGGCGGCGCGCTTCAGCGAGGCGACTTTCTTCTTGCGCGCATCGGCGTCGAGCGTGTCGACCTGGGACAGTGCCACGATCTCGACCTTGTCGGTCAGGCCGTTGCCATAGGCCTCAAGCTCCGCGCGGACGGTCTTGTAGGCTTTGCCCGGATTTTCCTCCTGCGCCGAAACCAGATGCAACAGCACACGCGTGCGCTCGACATGGCCAAGGAAGCGGTCCCCGATGCCGACACCCTCATGCGCGCCTTCGATGAGGCCCGGAATATCGG